>JBIPLT010000081.1:0-11588 GCA_044368255.1 Flavobacteriales bacterium | reverse complement strand
AAATCTGTATTTAACAATTTTTCCAAGGACTCTTGTTTAGTTAAATAACCTGATATTTTCACCAAGCTATTAATGCCCATTTTTTCCGCTTGACTCTTATTTGCAACATCAATCAGCCCCCATAAATGAAGTTCAACTCTATCTTTCATTTCTGGATATTTTTCTATGAAACATTTCAGTCCATTAAAAATAAAATAAGCTGAACGAGTATCTGGATTATTGATTGAATAATTCCTGAATGTGAATAATTTATTCTTATAGGGAAAAGCAGGATCAAAACAGGCAAGGCTGCCGCTATATGAAATAATCAATTTATCAGTAGCCATTGTAAATTATATCTATTTTCTGTTCCGTTCCAATGCCCTTATTCAAAAAAAGCTTTTTCATTTCAGAAGTAACAACAATTATGCGATCTGCTTTGTTTAATAATTCTTTTTCCAATAAAACATTTTTTTTCCAATGGGATTCTGATGGCCAATGCCAGGTGAAGGCGTCTGTCCATGGATCTCTAAGGTCGGCAATCCATTTTACTTTTGCTTCTCTTTTCAATCTCTCCGCTAATAAAAGTGCTGAAAAAGGAGCGGAAGAAGTGTATACTATTTTTATATTTTCTTTTTTAATAATATCCAACGCAACCTCAAATGATTTCTCTGCCCAAACTAAAGAAGGCTCCCCATTTTTTCTATAAAAAAGGTATCTGTAAAGTCCATATAATCTAAATTTCATGAGAAAGTTTCGTCTACGGATTCGTTCATTTGAATTCACTCGAATAATTTTAAGATGAGCTGGTAAATTTTCCATCAATGACTCATCCAATGGATAATTTCCGCTATGAATAGATTCGAGATCTTGTGTGAGAACAATAGGTTCAAATGCATTATCTCTGAGATGTGATACAAATCGCACTGAACGATGCACACCAGGACCTCCTTGGGGAGGAAACTGATAAGCGATAAACAAAACTGGTAAACGATTCACCATATAATCTTTCTGTTTCTTAATATCTAAGGTACGATTAATAAATCAAATGATTAGAAACCGTATACATTTTCGATTATTTTTATGAAGTTGGCAAATGATTGTTGAATTTCAAAATGCTCTCGCCAATATTCCTTTGCTTTTCTTCTTTTATCAGCATCTTTACAGAAACCTAAAGACAAAGTTTCCAATTCTTCATGAAATTGTTTTGAACTAAAATCAATTGGTAACAGTTTACCTGTTTCACTATTTACTATTTCGGCCACTCCACCTGTATCACATGCAATAACAGGGATGCCAAAACTCAAGGCTTCTTGTATCGCTAAAGGAACACCTCCTTCGGTAGTACTCAAATGAACAAATAAATCCACTTTATTATTTTCATAATAATCCAAGATTTCAGATGGAGAAATTCTTCCTCTTAAATCGTATTGAAATCGATTATTTTTATTTTCACTTATCTTTTGCCTTATTTTCTCCATTTCAATTCCGTCTCCGAAATGAACCCATTTCAAATTAAAATTCACCTTCATCAATAATTCTACTAACAAATCCACACGTTTCAATGGAATGAGATTTGAACAACTCACTAGTGTAAATTCATCTCTTGAATGAAAATCAGCTATGAAACCAAGATCAGAGATTCCCAAATAACTTCTTTTTATCTTTTCATGGAATGAAGGAAATTTATTCTGCAAATGCTTTCTTGCTTGCTCGGCAGCTGTTACTACAACAGAAATATTCTCTAATTGAAAATACCTCCATGGAATTATACCTTCCTTCGTTCTTTCATCATATAAATCAAAACCATGAACTCTCGAAATGAATTTCAAATCAGGATGACGTTTTTTATAAAAGGACAATGTGGTGGCCCAATCTTCCATCCAAAAAGTATAAAAAACGGTATCAGATAAATTTTCACTTATTTCTTTCTCGATTGCAATAGACCTATCATAACACTGGATTAATTTCTGAATATTTCTTTTTAAGGATTTTAAGAAAAGCCATTTTTTAGTTGACTTTAGAAATTCGATAAAAATAATTTTTAGAAAAAATAATCTGAAACTTTTGATGGTAATTTTCTTGATTATGGGAGCTGAATGTAACACAACGTTATTCGGTAAATTTCTTGTTGTTCCTTGAGCATTATCCATCAAAGGAAAGATATGAATTTCAGAAAACCGTTTTGATAGCAAACTTAATTCTGGTTCAATGAATGATTCTGCATTTCCACCCGGATAGCGGGCTGTGAACAAAAAAATCTTTTTCATTTTTGGGTGGTGGGTTTTCTAAGAATAATTCGACCCATCATAACAATCGTTTCTTTTAAAATATTGAAAAATTCATTGGTAAAAACAAATGATGGCGTCCAGTAGATAGCCTTACATGTACAGGTAAACACACCTCCCATTTTTTTGGCCCATATACAGCTTCGCGCCATAGATCTGTATTTTTTGCTGATATAATGATTTTGTTCTTTTTTGGTGATGTAGGGTGCAAGATCCAAAATTTTGAAAAGATTTCGTGCACCATTAACATACAATTTGAGTTGATTTGTATCCGCTTCATTATAATATTTAACCATACCACTCATCTCGTGATTAACGGTTACTGTGGTGTAATCTGTTGATTGAAATAATGGAAACTCTTTGACGATGCGCAACCATAAATGGGTGTCCTCACCAATGTTCAAGGAAGTATCAAATTGAAATTTTTTGAAAATAGATGCATGAACACAAACTGTATTCATATCTAATTTCTTATGAAAAACATAACGAACCGGATGCTCTTCGCCTTGAAAAATGGATAATTTAATCTTTGAATTACCTCTATCAACAAAGGCTCCTGTTGCATAGATTCCAACTTCCTTATTTTTACTATTTATTAATTTCTGAAGTGAATTCAAATGATCTGGAAGATAATAATCATCTGAATCAAGAAAACAAATAAAATCACCCTTTGCATGCAAAATACCATTATTGCGAGAACGACTTCTTTCTTGATTGCTCTGATAAAAATAATGAATTCTTGGGTCCTTAAAACTAGCTACGGAATTTGAAGTACTATCTGTTGAGCCGTCATCAATAACGATTAATTCCCAATCAATAACTGTTTGGGTCAAAACACTTTGAATTGCAGTTATAACCATTTTTTCACGATTATAAACTGGCAAAACGATACTGAAAAATGGGTTTTCCAAAATTTGCTTTTAAATTGCTAAGTTACCAATATTTGGCAGGTTCAAAAAAACGAATAAGTTCATTTTCCACTAAAAATAATTATTTAAGAATAATATTACTTTTGTTATTATCGCCTATGGTATTTAATAGCTTTCATTTTTTAGTTTTCATGTTAGTCGTATTTGGTGGATTTTTTTTAATCCCTCACCGACTTAGATGGATATTTTTATTGGCGGCTAGCTATTACTTTTACATGGCCTGGAAGGCAAAATACGCCTTACTAATTGTTATTATTACGCTCATTGATTATTTCTGCGGTCTAAAGCTTGCTGAAGCAAAAAATAAACGTAATCAAAAATTCTGGTTGTTATTTTCATTGATTTCCAATTTAGGAATATTAATGGTTTTCAAATACTATGATTTCTTCATAGAAAACATCAACTCTTTATTTACCGAAATGGGAATGAATCATGAATTACCCATATTGCGATTGATATTACCTCTGGGGATCTCTTTCCATACCTTTCAAAGCATGGCCTACACTATTGATGTATATAAAAAAAGAACATTACCCGAGAAACATTTAGGATATTTTGCTTTGTTCATTGCTTATTTTCCTCAGATGGTAGCTGGCCCCATAGAACGCGCAGGTAATGTGATTCACCAATTCAAAGAAAAAACTAATTTCGATTATGACCGAATCAGTGCTGGTTTTAAACTGATGATTTGGGGATTTTTTAAAAAAATAGTGATAGCAGATAGGCTAGCTGTAATTGTTGATTCAGCTTATGATAATCCTTCTGATCACGGTGGATTGACGATGATGATGGCTACCTATGCTTTTGCATTTCAAATTTATTGTGATTTCTCTGGTTATACTGATATTGCCATTGGTGCTTCAAAAATTTTAGGTGTCAATATGATGAAAAATTTTAAAACACCTTACCTCTCTTTAAGCATAAGTGAATTCTGGAACAGGTGGCATATATCGCTTTCTACTTGGTTCAAAGATTATCTTTATATTCCATTGGGTGGTAATCGAAAAAGTAAACCGCGCGTCTATTTAAATATTATGATTGTATTTCTCTTGAGTGGATTTTGGCATGGGGCCGAATGGACATTTATCATTTGGGGGGGCATTCATGGATTCTATACTATATCAGAAAATTTTTTTCATTCAAATAATCCTAAAATTCAATCTACAATCCGAAAAAGAATCCGTCAATTTATTCTATTCAATATGGTATGTATAGCCTGGATTTTTTTTCGTGCCAATGATTTAAACTCTGCCACTCAAACTCTTCATTCCTTCATGCATCCTGATGTATCGGAGTGGATGAATTTCTTAAACGATTATGGAATGAAATCAATACTAATTTTAGGAATAATTTGGATCAGTTTCATATTTCTCGATCGGATAATTGAAAATAAAATACATGAGGAAAAAGTAAAGAATTCAAAATCGGAATACGCTTTTTATACATTACTAACTGCATTAATTTTAATTTTTGGATTTTTTGGAAAAACCGAATTCATCTATTTTCAGTTCTGATTTCCTGAAATTTATCAGGGCCGCTGGAATATTTTCCATTCTAACATTAGTTTGGTACGTATCCATCATGTTCATTTCCGCCAAAATCACCATAAGTAATATACCACTGTCAAATTATTATGCAGAATATTATTCTATCAAAGGTGGCGATACTTATTTAAGATATAGCGAATTTGACGCTTCCGATAATTTTGATGTTTTGGTTTTCGGATCTTCGCACGCCTATAGAAGTTACGATCCAAGGATTTTTAAAAAAAACAAGTTGAAAATGTATAATTTGGGAAGCAGTGGTCAAAGTATGAATGATACTTATATGGTCATTTCCGAAATATTATCGATGAATAAACCTCGTTATATAATCGTTGATTTGACTCCCGGTGCTTTCGAAAGTGATGGCATTGAATCCTCCTCCAAATTAATTACCAATCTAAACTCTGTTCAATTCAAAAGAAAAATACTATTCAATAATTTGGATTGGAGAATGGTCAATGTTTATGTGAGCGGACTTTTCAACGACACTCCACCAAAACCATTCAAAGCTTCAATAAATAATGGTAAATACATCAATGGTGGTTATGTTGAAATACAAAAAAAATGCAGCAAAAAATATAATTATAAAAGTATCGGCAAATCTTATGAGCCCAATGAAAAAAATGAAGAGGCTTTCCATTCACTAATCAACTTTTTGTCCGAAAATAAAATAAAAACCTATTTTGTTCTTCATCCGATTCCTTTGGGAACCAATAGAACAGAAAACAGCCGTTTCATTGAGTATATACAAAAATCAATTAAAGGTAGGAATGAAATTACCTTAATCGATTTTTCTTTTAGACATCATTTAAATAAGACGGAGAATTTTTACGATCACCATCATTTGAATCAATCCGGAACCAATTTTTTTAATGAAAAATTAATTTCAGAATTAGAATATTCTAATTAGTATTATTACTTTTTAGAATGACTTGATTTTTCAGTGGTGAAATATTTAAAAATTGAAGCTCGCTTTTTCTGAGTTTTAACCCGATTCAATTCATCGTTTTTCAAGCACTGCAACACTAGCAATTCAAATAATTCCAAAAATCGTCGGTATTCTTTCTTGCCATATGCCACTTGCATTTCAAGATAAACGAATCGATTGCTCACGTTCGCTACAAAATCAGGTGAGATTTTCGCTTCATTCAAAAGCGGGAAGTGATAATCCTTTACCAATGGAATATTAAAATTCATTTGTGATAAAATACTCTGATAGATTTTTATTCTGTCATCTGTAAATCGTTGCTGAAAATTAACGGTTTTAGACCCTGGATGTTCACGAAAATGTACCAATACATCATCTGTTTTTACTATTGCATTCGTTCCAAATAAAAACCAAAACTTAAGTAACCATTCAAGATCCATTGTATAATGTAATTCTTCTGTAAGAGGTCCCAATTGACGAACGGCTTCCATGCTAAAAAAAGTGGCGGGTTGATCAATAGAAGGATGGACAATTAAATTCGATTCTTCATCGGGAAGTTTGGTTCCATTACTGACCCACTCCTTTTCTCCACCAAAAACATGACTCTTGCCTGCAAACATATGAATGGCTTCTTCAGAAAAAGCATTGGCTGCCTTTTCAAAAACATTTCCTTCATAGTAATCATCCGAATTAATCCAATTGAAAATATCACCGGTGGATTTTTCCAATCCTTTATTGATGGCGTGACTCTGGCCTCTATCTTTTTCACTTATCCAAAAGGACAAATGCTTTTCATATTTTTTGATTAATTGAACGGTGTTATCACTACTTCCACCATCAATGATAATGTATTCCAAATTAGGATACTTTTGATCGAGTACAGATTGAATCGTTTGTTCGATATATTGTCCTTGATTAAAGGTAGGTGTTACAATAGATATTTTTGGAAAATCTTTCATTTATCATTTCCTCCTTTAAAGATACCGGTGATTTTCTTTTTAAGATGATAAATACGAACCGCTTTATTAAAACGATTCAATTCCATTTTAATACTGCTTTCTGAAAATTCACTTCCAAATCTTTTAGTTACAAAATCATACAACTCCCTATCGAAATGATTAAAATCGTTAATCGTCTTTTTTGCCGAAGGTGAAATTAAATTTTCTTTTTTTAAATTCACATTTGCTCTCTCATACACCGGATATTTTTTCCAATTCATCAATAACTTAAGAATGATCATAGATTCATCAAATTTTTCAGTCAGTCCAACTGTCAAAAAATGATTTTCGATATTATACTTCGCCAAATCCAAATCTTCCCTGTTTATTTCACCGAACGGTTTGAGCGATCCTGAAATATATCTTACTTGCCCGTTATCCATTTGAAGATTCTCTGCATTTTTTATATACTCTTCCAGTTCCCAACCTTTTTCTATAATCAGTTTTGAATGGTGATGAGATTTTTTCTGCCGGATATAATAATAATAAGAAATTACACGATCTTCAGGATTTCTCATCATCGAATAATACTTGAAAGAGTTTCCTAATTGTTTATGGATGCCAAATAAATTATGACCTTTCACCAAAGTCAGTTTTTTCAAGTCGGTAGAAAGTAATTCATTTGACCCGTCACTCATGTAATCGAGATGAAGTATATTTTCGCGGTCATAATAATTGGAAAGTATATTATGAAAGGTCGACCCTCCGGCTTTTTCGATATGCAAGAATATTAACTTATGATTTACCAATTTCAATTCGATTTAAAGTTAATGATGGCATTGAATTGTTTGACATAATTCAAATTATTTATTTTATAATCGTAATCCATTTTATTCGAAAAAGGAGTGGTGATTGCTTTCACTAAAGCATCAACCGAATTTGGATCAAACCAAGTTACCATGGGAGGTTCTTGCTCCCGATGAACAGTTATGTCTGACAATATTAACCTACAATTAAGTGCCTTGGAATCTTCCACCACCGTACTCCATCCTTCAAATAAAGAAGCTTGGATAACTGAATTCGAATGTTTCATTAATACCAATTGATCTGCACGATCAATGAATCCTAAAAATTTTATGTTATTCTGTAATTTTAACTCCGCAACTTTACGCTTCAAATTTTCTGTGTACTCAGGATAACGATAATCAAATTCTTTTCCGGTGAACAATAATAAAATATCCGCTCCATCATCCACCAGTTTCTTTATCGCATTTATTATCAAAATATGGTTCTTATGTGCCCAAAACTGATTAGGTGAAATAAAATAGGGTTGCATCACATCATATTTTTTCAAAATCTCATTTGCATTCAAATCACCGATGGGAGGATGAGTAACGGCAAATTGCAATAGATGTTTTGTACATTTATTATCAGGATAGAACCGATCAAAATCTTTCATTGCCGATTTGCTACTAAAAACTACTTCTCCATTGGAGGCCGCTATTCTAAGATTAATTGATTCACGGTTCTTCAATGCTTTTTCTGAAAAAAAATCTGGAAGATATTTTTCCTGAAAATCTCCAATCCAAAATAATTTACGTTTTACAGATCCAAAACAATCATCTTCTTTGAATGGGTAAGGAAAAACGGCATCCATTGAATGAAATAATTTCTTCCATTTCCATCTTTTGAACCAACCTGCATTATTTACATCCCCACATTTATAAATCACTTTTTTCAGATTTCTGTATACTGTTTCATTTTTAAGTGATTCAAAATCCTTTTCATTTTCACAAATAACAGTAATCAAAGGAAGTTCTGATTCCGGTAATAGTTTTATGGCGTGAATAAGATTCAAAATATAATAGGTACCACCTATCCAGTTTTCATCGTGTTTGAATAATATGGCGATATTCTTACTCATCTCAAGGTTTGATTCCGATAAAAGTGTAGGGTCTTCCGGGAACTAAACTTTCGTCTAGTACTGGTCCCAGTTTTCTGTTCACTCTATTTTTATACAATTTCTTTAGCCACTTGTTTTTTGCTAATGGACCGAATTTTGAACGCAGTGAATGATCAATCAAATCTTCCCTTGACTTAATTTTCTTAAGAATTGTCTCTGGAGACACAGGAAGAAAGTTAAGGGGTGATTGATAATATGAAAAATACCGGATTTCTTTTAATCCTGCTTTTTTCATTGCATCAAGATATTCATTCAATGTAAAAGCATTCTCACCCCCATAAAATTTATGTAACGGATGCGAATCGAGAAACCATTGTTTGTCTTTTTCATTGTAAATAACATGATCTCTTGTTGCGAGATATAATCCGCCACTTTTAAGTGAAGCAACTGCATTTGCAATAAACCGATTCAAATTAGCAGCATGATGAACCGCCTGTCTAATATAAACAATATCATAAACCGCTTGAGTGTTTTTTATATTTTCTGCTGTTGTGGTTAACACATCTACATTATCGAGTTTTTCATTTTTTACAAGCCATTCAATGGCACCCGCACCAATTGTTTCACTTAAATCAGGTTCCAATGCTGTTACTTTAAAACCTTTGCGTGCAAATGAAATAGCTGCGATTCCATTACCAGCACCGATATCTAAAACATGCGAACCGGTGAAAAAACCGGCATCCTGAATTATTTTCAAAGTTTCTTTGAATTCAAGACTATTCGAAAATTGATTAACATTTTCAAATAAATCAGCACCCAAATAAGCATCCTGAACCAATTGCTTAAATTCTGGTTTTATTCGGATTTCTTTTATGATTTCTTCCCAGGTCAATTTAATTTTTTTATGAACCTAGCAGGATTACCTCCTACTAAAGTATAAGGTTCAACATCTTTTGTAACAACACTACCTGCAGCAACAACTGCGCCTTCACCAATAGTAATATCTTTCAAAATAATAACATTAAAACCAATCCATGCTTTATCTTGAATGATAATACTTCCCTTATTCACCTTATCCCAATTCTTATATTTACCTAAACTACCCTCATCGCTTCCCTTTTTCCAATCAATTACATCATTCACTCTATCCTCCCAATTCAATGAATGCGCATCATTATCAATTACGGTACATCCCCAGGAAAACATTACATCCGATCCAATGGTTATATTATTTGCACAAACAAACATGCCCTTACCACCAATGAATGAACGATCTCCTATACTTATACTTCCCCCGGCACATTCAATCACAAAACTACTTTCTAAAATACAATCCTTACCAACTTTAATATTCGTTTTATTTTGATCTCTTATAACAAAATTAGCTTTTCTCACATCCGAATTCAATCCAATTGATACATTCTTGTGTATTCTTTCTTCTCTTATCGGATTGGAAGAATTTGCTTCAATGCCTAATATTTTTTTAAAAAATCTTTTCATCTTTAATTTCGGATAAATATAGCATCTTGTTGAATTGGTTTTCCATTATTGGGATTAAACAATTGATCAAAACTACCAACATATACAAATCCCTGTTGAATTAAAATCTCATAAATATCAGAGAATAATTTTTGGTCCTTGTAAAGCTCTACAAACGATGTTTCAATTAAAATCAGTTTTGTGTTTTTTAAAGTGTTTATTGCGCCCTTCAAAACTTCCCACTCGTATCCCTGAACGTCAATTTTCATGGCCAAGGGTGTTTCAAAAGTATTTTGACTTGCAAAAGAATCCAATGATCTTACATTCACACTCACCCTCTTTCCTCCTTCTGTAAACGGGAAAGCTTCTTCATGTGCTTTTGCCATTGGTAAAATAGAGGAGCTAGGAGAATAAGAGCTTTGATGAAATTCGATGGTGCCGTCTGTTTCTCCAATAGCCAGATTATATGTTTTACATCTCTTTTCGTTTTTTGTTTTCTCAACTAATTTAGAATAACACTCGG
Source organism: Flavobacteriales bacterium (assembly GCA_044368255.1). Lineage (GTDB taxonomy): Bacteria > Bacteroidota > Bacteroidia > Flavobacteriales_D > UBA2798 > CAMBFX01. The sequence goes on along the minus strand of JBIPLT010000081.1, from coordinate 1,077 downwards.
GAATAGGTTCAAAAGAATGAATATTGGCATCAGGAAAAAGGCTTAGAAATTGAATTGCGGTTTTTCCTTCATGGGCTCCGATGTCTAAAACTGTTTTAATTCCCAACTCTTGTATCCATAAATATTTCTGATTTGCATCGGGAACAAATTTATGTGTGCTTTTTACCTGAGGTTTCTTTTCTGAAACCGCCCTTCTAATTTCAATACCAAAAAAAGTAGCCATTTTAATTTCTGATTAATGATTAATATTTCCAATACTCATCTAAATTCTTTTGCAACAAAACACTTAATTTTCGAATATCTTCCGCAAAGAAAGTTCTGTATTTTTCATATTCCAATTGAGATAATTTTACCGGTTTTCTTGAAGAAGTGTTCAGCTTTATCATCGACCTGATGATTTTATTGCTTTTTACTTTTGAAAAGCCAATTTTATTTAATTTCCATAAAAAATCATTCTGCAGATAAAATTGCAATTTAATGTTTCGAGGAACCCTGCTTTCATTTTCACGAGTCAAAATGATATTTGGATTATAATTTATTTCCAACAATTCACTTATGTCTTTTAGAATTAATTCGGGGTTCTGATTGAACTCCTCGAATAAATATACCTTGCATCTATTTCCAAAAAGACGAATATAAGGTTCCACTTGATGATAAAATAATCCGGAGTGCAAATAGAAAAAATTACGGAAATAAAACGGAGTGGCCCATTTAATGAATGCAGGATCGTTCATTCTTTTTTCTTCTTCCGAAACGGCTTGTTTAAATGAGCTTAGTTTTTCGTTTCCTTGCATCACCATCCAATTATACAATGAATAAGCCCTTTTAACAGGATCCCTCAGCATAATGATAATTTTAGAATCGGGCAATTTATCATGTATTCTTTGTGCAGTCTCCGGCGCGGAAAGATAGGTATGACAAGATTCACCTATTCGTTGCAACTTCTTGGCTTCTTTGAAACAGGAAAGATATTTCTGTTCATCCGTCATTCCATAATTATCTGAAAAAAAAGCAAGTTCCTTAAATCTTAAATCTTTGGTCATAAAAACATCACGATGATGACTTAGATATTTCCAT
>JBIPLT010000286.1:0-3675 GCA_044368255.1 Flavobacteriales bacterium | reverse complement strand
ATCTTTCATTGCTTTTTTTGCTGATTGATCGAGATTATTGAAAGGTTCATCCAACAATAATAATTTCGGTTCCTCTGCTAACGCACAACAAAGATTAACCAATTGCTGTTGTCCGCCCGAAAGTTGTTTGGGGGTTTGAGATTTTTTTTCTGCCAATCCCACCAATGAAAGTAATTCTAATGCTTTTTGCTCTCTGAAATCAGATTGATATTGTAATAATTTGTATTTGATTTGCTCAATAACGGGAAGTGAATCTTGTAATTTATGAAATTGTCCCGCTAATCGCATTTCTTTATTTCCTGGAACTAAATTTAAAGCGGGCCCTGTTACTTTTTGTTTCTCAAATGTGATTTCTCCGGCAGAAATATCAATCAAACCAAAAATTGCGTTGAGTAAAGTACTTTTTCCGCTTCCACTACTTCCGGCCACTCCCAAAATGAATGGGTTCTTTAAACTTAATGAAATGCGGTTTAAAGCCAACGGTTGGTTGGGGTAGGAAAAGGATATGGATTTTAGGGATAGCATTGTAATTAATAATTAAAAATTCAAAATTCAAAATTAATTAAGAGCATTAAAATTTCACTAGTTTATGTATTTCCATACTTCCTTCCTTGCTTTCTTCTTCGCTCTCACTCTCACTCTCGCTCTCCCCTCACTCGGTCCACCAATAATACCACCATTTGATATATTCATTGTTGACCATTAATAGACCTTTTTCGTATTTCCACCATTCATTTTCATCATAATCTTTGGCTGGAGCACCTCTAAAAATAAGCTTTATTCTGCTTTCTTCGAATTTTTGACTAAAAACTCTTTTCACTCTTCGTAAATGAAATTTAGAGGAAAGAATAATTATTTTATGATATTTTCCATTTGCATGATTGAAAATAATATCTGCTTCTTCTCGTGTGCTAGTTCCATCAATTATGCATAGAACGTTTTTGGCTGGGATTCCCTTTTTTATAAGAAATGCTTTAGTGATTTCAGCTTCTGTTAAGGTTGTATCAAGTAATTTCATTTCCTCTAATTCATGTTCTCCTGTACAGATGAATTTTTTCGAAATTCCTTTTTTATACAAATGGTAAGCCTCGTCACTTCTTTCTTGACTCGCTCCTCCCAAAATATATATAGCATCAACTTGTTCCAGTTGATCTTCACGAATTAAAAAATTGCCCATTCCCCTTAAAATTGGATAACGGCATAACCAAAGAATAAAAAGAATTCCAAGATAAACTGCATATCGAATTAATCTTTTACGATGGAAAAAATTTCGAAGTCTGTTGGCAATTACTTGTCCTAGTTTAATAAATCGTTCTTTCATTTGATTACTAAAGTAATAATTGTTCAGAAACAAATAGAAAGATTTATCTTTGACTTATGTTAAAACTAGATATACTTGCGTTTGCTGCACATCCCGATGATGTTGAATTGGCATGTAGCGGAACCGTTATTAAGCATATTCAACAAGGGAAAAAAGTGGGTGTTATTGATTTGACTCGTGGTGAACTAGGTACTCGAGGAAATGTTCATACTCGAATGAAAGAAGCAGAAGTTTCTTCTCAAATAATGAAAATAGCAGTTAGAGAAAATTTAGATTTACCAGATGGTTTCTTAGCAGAAAATGAAGATAGCTTAAAAAAAATTATTGTAGCCATTCGAAAATATCAACCTGAAATTGTTTTATGCAATGCAAAGTATGATCGCCATCCTGATCATGGTTTAGCGGGTCAAATAGTTTCACGTGCTTGCTTTTTATCTGGATTAATTAAAATTGAAACAGGCCAACCTGCTTGGAGGCCGAAAATGGTATATCATTATATTCAAGACAGATTTATTCAACCAGATTTAATTATTGATATCACTGATCAATTTGAAGAACGTATGAAAACTGTATTGGCTTTCAAATCTCAGTTTTTTAATGCGGATAGTAATGAACCATTGACACCTATTGCTACAAAAGAATTTTTAGATAATTTGAAAGGGCGATTGTTTCAATTTGGCCGTTTAATTAACACTACTTATGGCGAAGGATTTACCACCGAACGCCCTGTTGGTACGGATGATTTGTTCACATTAAAATAATTTTGGAGGATAGAAATTTTTATCTACTTTTAAGCCATGAAATTAAACATCCAAAAACATCATCATTCTTTTCACTCGTAAACGGGAGATGATTTTTTTAATAAAAAATACTATACAGGCTTCCTTTTGGGAGCCTTTTTTTTTGCCCTTCAACTTGCACGCGCTTGTCCGCATGTTGCTCAGGGAGCAAAAAAAGAGAGCGAGAATAAATAGACGAAAAACCCCTTCCCCCTCCGGGTACTTCCCCTAAGTTAAGGGGAAGATTGAGTTAAGTTGTTATAAAAACATAGTGTTAGAATAAAATGGTAAATAAAAAATTAAAGATAAAAAAATGATACGATTAGCGATTCAAAAATCTGGGAGATTAAGTGAAGGTTCATTGGAGCTTTTGCAAGAATGTGGGATTAAAATTAATAATGGAAACAATAAATTGAAGGCGCAGGCTTCTAATTTTCCAATTGAGATTCTCTATTTAAGAGATGATGATATTCCCCATTATGTTGAGACAGGTGTGGCAGATATTGGAATTGTTGGCGAAAATATAATTGCTGATTCAAAATTTAGCATTGATGTTACTCGTAAATTAGGTTTTGCTGGTTGTCGTTTATCATTGGCTATTCCAAAGAATGAAAACTATACCGGACCAGAATATTTTAATGGAAAAAAAATTGCTACTTCTTATAAAGGAATATTAGCAGATTTTTTGAAAAGCAAAAATGTAAATGCGCAAATTGAATTTATCAGTGGATCGGTAGAAATTGCTCCAGGTATAGGTTTGGCTGATGGTATTTGTGATTTAGTAAGTTCAGGAAGTACTCTTTTTGCCAATGGATTAAAAGAAGTGGAAGTGGTATTTAAATCTGAAGCGGTATTAATTTCTCGAAAAGATATTTCCGTTGATGCACAAAAATTACTTCAGAAATTGCTTTTCCGAATGGATTCGGTGAAAGAAGCGAGAGAAAATAGGTATATTTTATTAAATGCTCCAGATGCAAGATTAGCTGATATCATTCGTATCTTACCCGGAATGAAAAGTCCAACCATATTACCACTGGCAGAAAAAGGATGGAGTTCGGTTCATTCGGTGATTAATAAAGATGTATTTTGGGAAGTGATTGACCAATTGAAAGAAGCCGGTGCGCAAGGAATTTTGGTGGTGCCAATTGAGAAGATGGTTTTATAATTAGCGAATAAGCCAATTAGCGAATTAGCGAATGGAAGAAATTAAACCCCTTCCTCCTGCGGTTACTTCCCGTAAGATAAGGGTAAGATTGGAGTGGGTTTTTATAATAAAATTAGGGAGAAGTAAATTTTGAATTTTGAATATTGAATTTTGAATAACGAATTATGAATAACGAATTTTGAATAATGAAACTATACAACAAACCCTCAAGGGATAAATGGAAAGAATTATGTAAGCGTCCTGAAGCGGATCATAAATCATTGGAGAACACGATTTCGATTGTGTTTGATGAAGTGAAATCGATGGGTGATCGGGCAGTGAAAAAAAATACTCGTCAGTTTGATAAAGTGGAATTGGATTTTATTCAAGTAAGTGAAGAAGACTTTCAAGAAGCAGATAAAAAAGTTCCG
>JBIPLT010000080.1:0-11675 GCA_044368255.1 Flavobacteriales bacterium | reverse complement strand
TTTGCTAATGTTTTGGTGAAGCATACAAAATCTAATACAATTGTAATTTCAAAGGATAACACACTAATTGCCAGTGGAACCGGGCAAACTTCTAGAGTGGATGCATTGCGTCAAGCAATTACAAAATCCAAAGCTTTTGGTTTCGAATTGAAAGGTGCTGTAATGGCTAGTGATGCATTTTTTCCGTTTGCCGATTGCGTTGAAATTGCACATCTCGAAGGAATCGATACCGTAATTCAACCGGGAGGTTCAATTAAAGATAAAGATTCGATTGATTATTGTGATGCAAATAATATGACAATGGTCTTTACAGGCAATCGTCATTTCAAACATTAATTTACTTGCGAATAATTGCTCAAAGTAAACGGTCAATAAAAAAATAATTATTCCACGCCATACCTCAGATTTTGTTGTTACCTTTAAAATCTGAAAATAATAGGGTAGACAAAAATGGGATTATTCGACTTTTTTACACAAGAAATTGCCATCGATCTTGGCACTGCAAACACACTAATCATTCACAATGATAAAGTAGTCGTAGATGAACCATCCATTGTTGCAGTTGATCGTACAACCAATAAAATTATTGCAGTTGGACGTAGGGCGCAATTGATGCATGGTAAAACACATTCAGACATAAAAACAATTCGCCCATTGAAAGATGGTGTGATTGCCGATTTCCATGCAGCCGAGCATATGATTCGTGAAATGATCAAAATGATTCGACCAGGAAAAAGATTTTTTAATCCTTCTCTTCGAATGGTAATTTGTATTCCTTCTGGAATCACCGAGGTAGAAAAACGTGCCGTTAGAGATAGTGCTGAACATGCAGGAGCAAAAGAAGTTTATTTAATTCATGAACCCATGGCTGCTGCTATCGGTATTGGAATTGATGTGGAAGAGCCTATGGGAAATATGATCATCGATATAGGTGGTGGTACTTCCGAAATTGCAGTCATTGCACTAGGTGGAATTGTTTGTGATAAGTCTATTCGAGTAGCTGGTGATGAATTCAATAGTGATATTGAAGAATACATGCGAAGACAACATAATATTTTAGTGGGAGAACGTACTGCTGAAAGAATTAAAATAGAAGTAGGTGCCGCTTTACCTGAATTAGATAATCCACCAGATGATTATCCTGTTTCTGGACGAGATTTGATGACCGGTATTCCAAAAGAAATTTTGGTTTCTTATTCTGAAATTGCACACGCTCTTGATAAATCTATTTCTAAAGTTGAAGAAGCAATTCTTTCTGCACTTGAAATGACGCCTCCTGAACTTTCAGCTGATATTTATAAAACAGGTATTTATTTAGCAGGTGGAGGATCAATGTTGCGTGGTCTTGATAAAAGAATTTCAATGAAAACGAAATTACCTGTTCACGTTGCCGATGATCCGCTTCGTGCAGTTGCCAGAGGAACCGGTATTGCATTGAAAAATATTGATAAATTCCAGTTTCTTATCAGAGACTAAATTTAATCTTATTGTAGTATGCGGAATTTACGCTTATTTATTATCCGTTATTACTTTTTCATTCTATTTCTGACCTTGCAACTTCTCGCAATGATTATTTACATTTCTTCCAATCACTATCCTTGGGCAAGATTTACTAATTCTTCTAAAAATTGGGTGGCATGGTGGATGGATGTGAAAAATGATTGGACAGAATATTTTTATCTACCTCAAATTAACGATCAATTATCAAAAGAAATTGCGGATCTGAAAAATGAATCAAAACTTTCATTTTATAAAAAACATAAAGGAAAAATTCCAATAAAAGATACCTCTCTTCAACTTCAATATTATCATTTACCCGCACAGGTTATTAGTTACACTACCACTAAACAAAATAATTTTTTTACGATAAATCGAGGAAGTTTAGACGGAGTGAGTCCCGAAATGGGGGTTGTAAGTGATAATGCCGTTGTAGGGTTTGTAAAAGATGTTTCTGATCATTATGCAACAGTAATTTCTGTTCTTAATCGTAATTTCAAATTAAGAGTAAGGTTGAAAAAGTCTAAGGATTATGGATTGGTTAGTTGGGATGGAGGAAATACGGATGAAGTTATTCTTAACGATATTCCAGTTGATGTAACGGTCAAAATTGGAGATACGGTTACCACTCGAGGAGCGTCTTCACGTTTTCCGGATAATATAATTGTTGGAACAGTTTCAGAAGTGGATAATTCTTCAGGAAATAGATTAATCATAAAAGTGAAATTGGCTTGTAATTTTAGTGCGGTATATTATGTGAATGTGATTGATAATAAATTTCGAAAAGAACAAGAAGCATTAGAGAAAAAACTAGAAGAAAAAGATGTTAAGGGAAATAAGTGATAATATCATAAGATTAATTTTACTTCTTCTCATTCAAGGAATAATTCTGAATGAAATGGATTTAGGCACTTTGATTGTTCCTTATATTTATATTCTTTTCATTCTTAAATTACCTTTCGAAACACCCAAATGGTTTGTACTTATTCTTTCTTTTGGTTGTGGAATTTTAATGGATGCCTTTACCAATACACCGGGTTTGCATATTTCATCCTGTGTTTTTTTAGGATTTGTTCGCCCAACCGTTTTGCGTTTTTATTCTCCTCGGGATGGATATGAATATGGACTGAAACCGTCTGTTAAAAGTATGGGCCTAACATGGTTTTTGTATTATTCTATTTGGATGGTGTTAAGTTTTAATCTTTGGTTTTTTTATATGGAAGTATTTAATTTCAGCGAATTTTTTACTACACTTCTAAGGGTAATCATAAGTTCATTTTTTGCACTTTTGATTATTATGATTACGCAATATTTTTCGTTCGGACGAAAGTTGAATGGTTAATTGAACATAATTATAATGCACTAAAATAGGTTTAATCAAGATGAATAATTTTGACAATAGAAGATATGTGCTGTTACTGATTTTTATTTCGGTGGCCGTAATTTTTATTGTCCGATTATTTTACATGCAAATCATTACGGATAAATGGTATAAGCGAGCGATTGAGATTTCCGAATATAAAATCTATACTTATCCTCCACGTGGAATCATTTACGATAGATATGGAAATAAATTAGTAGAAAACACCACTTATTATGATTTAATGGTAAAGGCTTCAGAAGTGGATCCCAAAATGAATGAAAAAGATTTTTGTAAAATTTTAGGAATTTCAGAAGAAGAATTTAGTAACCGATTAAATGAAGCAAAGGACAAAAATTTTTATATCCCATTTTTATTCGAAAAACAAATTTCATCAGAAGATTATCAAAGAATCGAAGAACAGCTTTATAAATTTCCTGGTTTCTATTGGCAGAGCAGAACTTTTAGAGGTTATCGAAATGAAATAGGTTCTCACCTTTTTGGGTATATCGGAGAAATTTCTCAAAATGAATTGGATATTGATACCATCGAAAAATATTATCGAAAATTTGATTTCGTTGGAAAAAGTGGAATCGAACAATATTATGAAAAGGAGTTTCGAGGAAAAAGAGGAATTAGATATATTCTTCGAGATGCCATTGGAATGGAGAGTGGAAAATTTGAAGATGGAAAATTTGATACGGTTGCTGTTCCAGGGTTAAATATTTATAGCACCATTGATGCAGAGTTGCAAGCCTACGGCGAAAAATTAATGCAAAACAAAGTGGGAAGTATTGTGGCTATTGAACCTTCAAGTGGTGAAATTTTAACGATGATTTCTAGTCCAACTTATGATCCTTCGTTGATGACAGGAAGAAAAAAAGGTGAAAATTATTTACGACTTCTTTACAACGATTCTCTTAAACCATTATACAATCGCGCCATTTCAGCTACCTATCCTCCAGGTTCTATTTTTAAAATGGTACAAGCATTAGTTGCCCTTCAAGAAGGAGTTATTGATTTTAATACCGGTTTTCCATGTAATAAAGCCCTTGTAGGTTGCCATAATCACCCAGCAGCAGCTAATCTTGAAACGGCGATTCAATATTCATGTAATCCTTATTTTTACAAATGCACCCAAAGAATTATTCAACAAAATAAATATCGAAGTGTTTTCAAAGATTCTGAAGTAGGTCTTCATCTTTGGGTGAAATACATGCATAGTTTTGGTTTTGGTGTTTTTCTTGATGCTGATATTCCTATGCCACGAACAGGAAAAGGATTTATTCCAGATGTTGCTTTTTATGATAAATACCATGGAAAAGGGCGTTGGGCTTTTAGTTCAATTTATTCCATTGCTATTGGACAAGGTGAAGTTACTGTTGTGCCTCTACAAATGGCAAATTTAGTCGCGATCATTGCCAATAGAGGATATTATATTACCCCTCATTTTGTTAAAGGAATTTCTAAAATTGGAAATATTCCAGAAAAATTTAAGCGAAAAAATTATACTATGGTGGATACAAAATATTTTGAACCTATAGTGGAAGCGATGAGAAAAGTGGTGGATGAAGGAACGGGTTCACAAGCGAAATTAAAAGACATTATTGTTTGTGGTAAAACAGGTACGGCGCAAAATCCACATGGCGAAGATCACTCTGTATTTATTGCATTTGCTCCAAAAGATAATCCAAAAATCGCTATATCCGTATATGTAGAAAATGCAGGTTTCGGTGGAGTTTGGGCAGGTCCAATCGCGAGTTTGATGATTGAAAAATATATCAATGGAACCATTAGTGATACCCTCAAAGAAAAAAGAATGACTGATGCAGTTATTTTGAATTTAAAGCCGCCCAAGAATGGTTTTGATAAAGCATACCTCGATAGCTTAAATAAGGGTCTGAAAATTAAAAGTTACGATTATTAATGCGCCAAGAAGATAAAATATATAAAAAAGTTGACGGCTGGCTGTTGTTGTGTTATTTGCTTTTAACATTCACTGGCCTCTTTAATTTGTATTCGGCAAGTTTTAATCCAGAACATTCTGCCATTTATGATTTAGATCGTGAACATGGAAAGCAATTTATGTGGCTGGTCATATCATTAATTTTAGGTGGAATGATTTTATTATTGGAGGGAAGTTTTATTAAAAAGATTTCCTATGAAATTTATGGAGTCATCGTTTTTTTATTGATAGCAGTTTTGTTGGTGGGAACAGTACGAAATGGTGCTCGTGCTTGGTTCGGTGTTGGAGGATTTGGAATTCAGCCTTCAGAATTTGCGAAAATTGGATTGAGTTTGGCATTGGCAAAATTTCTTAGTACACCTAACATAAAATTACAGGATAAACAAACGAAACAAATCACACTTGGATTAATTTTACTCCCGGCTCTTTTAATTTTACTTCAACCGGATACTGGAACAGTAATTGTTTTTGCATCTTTTATTTTTGTAATTTATCGAGAGGGAATAGGAGGTAATATTTTGCTTTTTGGTTTTTTCTCAACAGTTTTAGCTGTTTTATCTCTCATTTTAAAGGATACAACATTTGTTATAATTGGAATAGGTGAGTTGAGTGGTCAAATTTGGCTCGTAATGATATTTGGAATTATTTCATTAATTATATTTTTTATTATTAGAAAAATAGTGATGAAGCGAAATAGAAAGTTTGCCATTCTTGTTTTAGGTGTGGTGTATGTTTTGGGTTCTTCGGTAATTCTTCTCACTAATTTTGGCTTTAATAAAGTTTTAGCGGCTCACCAAAAAGATCGAATCGAAATTTTATTAGGTCAAAAGGAAGACCCAAAAGTAAAAGGGTATAATATCGATCGTTCAAAAGCAGCAATTGGTTCTGGACAATGGTCAGGTAAGGGATACATGAAGTCCACTTTATCAAATGCAAGTCAGAAGCACGTGCCAATGCAAACCACCGACTTCATTTATTGTACATGGAGTGAAGAATGGGGTTTTCAAGGTTCAGTGGCAGTTATTCTGGTTTTTCTTTTTATGTTGATTCGAATGATAATTATTGCAGAAAGACAACGATCCCATTTTACAAGAATATACGCCTATTGTGTGGCATGTATAATTTTCTTCCATGTTTTAATTAATATCGGAATGACTATTGGCTTAGCGCCTGTAATTGGAATTCCCTTACCATTTTTTAGCTATGGAGGATCCTCACTTTTTGCTTTTTCCATTCTTGTTTTTATTTTACTTCGTTTAGATTCTGAAAGATTAAATGTGTTGAGATAGAAAAATATTTTATGAGAATTAAATTTTACTACATATTGGTTTTTTTGATAGTGCATTTGGGTAGTTACGCACAGGTAAAAGAAACGCCTACTTTAAAAATTTTTAAAGCAAAGGAGAAAATTAAATTAGATGGAATACTCGATGAACATACTTGGATTAAAACGAATAAAGCAAATAATTTTGTACAACAATTTCCATTCGATACTTCTTTAGCTGCAAGTAAAACAGAAGTCATGATTACCTACGATGATGATTTTATTTATATCGCTGCAAAGTGTTTTGATGAAACGCCAGGAGATTATGTTATTCAATCTTTGAAACGAGATTTTGATTATATGAAAAATGATGCATTCGGTGTTTATATCGATCCGTTTAATGATCTTACTAATGGATTTTGTTTTAGCGTTAATCCGCTAAATGTTCAAAGAGAAGGTTCCATTCAATATGGTGGCGGAATGGGAATTAATAATTCTTGGGATAACACATGGTATTCTGAGGTAGCAAAAGAAAAAGATGCATGGACTTTGGAAATGGCAATTCCATTTAAAACACTTCGATTCAATGAGAAAAATAAAACCTGGAGAATTAATTTTAGCCGAAATGATCTCAAACGAAATGAGAGTTCTTCGTGGGTTTCCATTCCGCGAAATTTTAGTATTTCTTCATTGGCTTTCACAGCCGAAATGCATTGGGACGATAACCCACCTGTAAATAGCAATAATGTTTCTGTAATTCCCTATGGAATAACCACTCTAAATTCAGATTATGTTAATGATACCACTTTCATTAAACCAAATATCGGCATTGATGCAAAAATTGCTGTCACTTCTTCGTTAAACTTAGATATTACAGTAAATCCCGATTTCGCGCAAGTGGAAGTAGATCGTCAAGTAACTAATCTTTCTCGTTTCAGTTTGTTTTTTCCAGAAAGACGTAATTTTTTTATTGAGAATAGTGATTTATTTGAGCGTTTCGGATTTCGCCAAATTCGACCATTTTTTTCTCGTCAAATTGGTTTAAACAACGGTAGTTCTGTTCCTATTATTGGAGGATTAAGACTTAGTGGAAAGATAAATCAGAAATGGCGAATTGGTTTAATGAATATGCATACACGATCAGTTGAAGCCAAAGAATTGGATGCGCAAAATTACACGGTTGCTGCGGCAATATATCAACTTAAAGGAAGATCAAACATTGCAGCCATTTTAGTCAATCGACAAGGTTTTGAAAAATACGATTGGAAAAGTTTAGATTATAATCGTGTAGCAGGTTTAGATTGGAATATTGCCTCTATGGATAATAAATTCTCTGGAAAAATATTTTATCATCATTCTTTTTCTTCAAATAGTAATAACGATAATTTCACTCATGCATCTTGGTTGATGTATGAAACTCCAAAATTGACATTAATGTGGAATCATGAATATGTTGGAAAAAATTATTTAGCAGAAGTAGGATTTGTTCCGCGTGTGGAAAATTATAATCCTCTAACCAATATGATTCTGCGAAAATCTTATTGGAGATGGGAACCGATGATCACTTATAAATTTTATCCAGATAATTCAATCGTGAATAATCATGGTCCTAGGTTATATCTTTCAGAATATTGGGACGGCCAATATACAATGACTGAACGTATGGCCACCTTATCTTATGTAGTAAGTTTTAATAATACCGCTAAATTGAGCGTAGCAGCCGATTATAATGATATTAAATTGTTTTTTGATCAGGATATTACTTTTTCAAATAATACACTCACAGAGGAAGGATTTTATGAGTTCTATAATTTTCATGCCGATTTCCAATCAGATCAAAGAAAGAAATTTAATTTATTTGCCAACGTAAATTATGGAGGTTATTTTAACGGGCAAAAATTTACTTCAACATTAGACTTAAATTTTCGGAAACAACCTTGGGGGATTTTTGCTCTTAGTTTTCAATCCAATTTTATTCAAATGCCCAATAACTTCAATGATGTAGTATTTCATTTGATAGGCCCAAAAGTTGAATTGTCATTTACAAAATCTTTATTTTTCACCACATTTATCCAATACAACACGCAAATTGAAAATGTAAATATCAATTCTAGATTACAATGGAGATTTAAACCGATGTCTGATTTATATATTGTTTATACAGAAAATTATACCTCTTACAATATTGGAATTAAAAATAGAGCGCTAGCGGTGAAATTAGTGTGGTGGATTAATCTTTAATATTTGAAGTTTTAATGACGCATTATTTTACCCCCGAAGAAATGTTCAATAATAGTCAACGATTTATTTTTAATTACATTTAAAGTGCATAGCGATAATAAAAAGCAAGTTGAAAAAACTTCTTTACATCCCCGAAACAAACATCGAGAACGATATGATTTTTTAAAATTAGTAAATCTACATTCAGATTTAGAAAAGTTTATTATTCGAACAGAATACAATACCGAGTCGATTGATTTTTTTAACCCTAAGGCAGTTATCGCTTTAAATACAGCCTTATTAAAATTTTATTATGGATTAAATTATTGGGAATTTCCGGCAAATTATTTATGCCCAGCAATTCCGGGACGAGTAGATTATATTCATTATCTAGCTGACTTGTTGAGGGAGAAAAGTAACGCCAATATAGTTAGGTGTTTGGATATTGGAGCTGGCGCAAATTGTATTTATCCAATTCTTGGAAACCTTGAATATGGATGGAATTTTGTCGCTTCTGACATTGATAAAAATGCCATTGAATCAGCTCAAAATATTCTCGATAAGAATAAAAATCTAACAATTAATTCTTCAATTGAATTAAGATTACAAACCAATAAATCCGCCATTTTTGCGGGTATTATTCAAAAAAATGAATATTTCAATTGTAGTATGTGTAATCCACCTTTTCATGAATCGGCAGAAAAAGCAACTTCGGTTTCTGAAAGAAAGATTAAAAATTTGAAGAAAACAGATATAAAAAATATAACATTGAATTTCGGAGGTAGAGCAAATGAACTATGGTGCGAAGGAGGAGAACGTCAATTTCTTATTAATATGATCACTGAAAGTGCTTTATTTGCCAATAATGTGGGTTGGTTCACTACTTTAGTTTCAAAACAGCAAAATGTATTACCAGCAATTGAATTAATGAAGAAAAAGGATGTAAAAGAATATAGAACTGTTCCGATGATGCAAGGCAATAAAATAAGTCGTTTTATCGCTTGGAGGTATTAGAGCTCTTTGATCAATCTTTAAAATGCCAACTTAATCCAAAATAAAATGCGCGAGGTGCAATAGGGTAGAGTGGAGTAGCATAGTAATTGTACCCGGTGAATCCAGAATTGAAATGAGCTAATGTAAATTTTAAATCAACCGTTTTGATACTCGACTGAATGTAAAAGTCTAAAATGGGATAATTACCCGTTTTTATTTCATTTTGCAAATAGAAAGTTCCTAGAGCAGGGTCATAGGCGTTTGCATAAAAAGAAGTGATGTAATTAGCTGTAATTCCAATTTGCAAATCCATCGCTTTTAATTGGGATTTAAATTTTAAATCAGATCGGATGGTGAAATTAGGTAAACGATAAAATTGATTTCCAGAAAAAACATTTTGATAGATTAAGTCATTTCTCCAATAAATTTTTTTCTTGTCAAGAATATAAAAATAATTTATTTTAATTTTCTGAATGGATTCATTTGTTTGAACAACTTGTATATTTTCATTTAGAAAAACAAAGTTTTTTATTATTTCATAATTAAATTTTAGTTCACCAAATTTAGACTCCACCGTAAAATTATTTTCAAAATAAAATACTTGAGTTAAGTTGTTATTCCATTGAAAATGGTTTCCTTTCATTCGGAAATAAATTATTTCTGGATTTTGTGAAAGAATATTTGCTTGATATTTTATTTTCGAAAATAATGATTGATTTATTTTTTCATAATATAATTGAGATGAAAAATTTCCAGAATTGAAGCCTGTTATGGAATATTCAAAATCAAAAAGTAATTTTGATTTCAAAAAATTAAGTTGTGAATTTAAAAATACTTTATTTTCAAAACTAGTTGTATCGTAAATGTTCTGACTATATTTTAGAAATTCATTTTTTAAACCAATTTTATGAATTGTTTTTTTTAGTAAAAAAAGTAAAGCAATTTCATTGTAGAATCTTTCGGTTTTGTAAAGATCATTAGTTATTGAAGTATCTAAATAAATTGAATTATAATATAACTCTGAAGGATTATAGTTGAAAATTCTTTTTTCTATCGAAAATCCGATATCGTTATAAATCCGAGGTGTTTTTGATTTTAAAAAAAATTTCTGTTTAATTCCTACTTGGATATGATCACTAGTGTTTTTCGCTGAGACTAGATTGGTTTCTAAAAAAGTCGGATTCGTAAAATCACCAATACTGAATAGGCTATCGTTTTTTATTCCTCCATTTTCTTGTCTTGTGAAATTTTGATATTGAAAGTAGGGTTGAAGATTATAATTATTAGAAAAACTATTGAAATTAAATAAAACATTTAATTTTTCTGATTTTCCTTCTTGATGAATGTAAAAACCATCACTTTTATTTCTACTATATTCTACTAATCCAGATAATTTTTTATTTATCCTTTGCAGATGTGTTAGAAATAAATTTTGAGAATTAGCAGATCCAATTTGATAAAAAAGGAATGTCTCACTTTGTCCAACTTGAAGAACATTCAGAGTCGTTTGTCTATTGATTGAATTAGAAAAGTGAAAGTTTTTTTTAGAGGGTGAATTATAAATCGGGAAAATAGAAGATGGAATGGTTTGGAAATTTGGAAATCGATAAATAGAATCTGAAAATTGATTTTTTTTGTTCTTGGTAATATCGATTCTATAAAGCAAATTTGGAAAATCTATTTGCGCATAATTTCCACTCGAGTCTATTTGAGCGAAAAGTGTAGAGTATATAAAGATAGAAAATATTGCAACAATCAGTTTCATATGAAACATAATTAAATAAAAAAACCCCAACTCCTTGCGAAGTTGGGGTTAAAAGTGGCGACGACATACTCTCCCGGAAATAATATCCAGTACCATCTGCGCTGATGGGCTTAACTTCTCTGTTCGGAATGGGAAGAGGTGGACCCCATCGCTAAAGTCACCGAAAATCTTAAATAAATTTAATATTGAAAGAGGATAGATTGAAAAGCTATTGATACCGAATATCTGTTCTTAAAGCTTACGGGTAATTAGTACTACTTGACTTTGTCATTACTGACTTTACATCTATAGCCTATCAACGTCATAGTCTTTGACGACCCTTAAAAGAAATCTCATCTTGAAGCAAGTTTCGCGCTTAGATGCTTTCAGCGCTTATCTCAACCGAACATAGCTACCCAGCGCTGCACCTGGCGGCACAACTGGTACACCAGAGGTTCGTCCGACTCGGTCCTCTCGTACTAGAGTCAGGCCTCCTCAAATTTCTAACGCCCATATCAGATAGGGACCGAACTGTCTCACGACGTTCTGAACCCAGCTCGCGTGCCACTTTAATCGGCGAACAGCCGAACCCTTGGGACCTTCTCCAGCCCCAGGATGTGACGAGCCGACA
>JBIPLT010000357.1:0-2641 GCA_044368255.1 Flavobacteriales bacterium | reverse complement strand
ATATTGAAGCGTAGTTCAGATAAATTGTATTCTCCGATATATTTTACATAGAGCCGGTTGCTTTTGGTCTGATAAACTCCACCATCTAGTTTGTGCTGCGTACTCACATAATATTCGTTCTTTTTCTTCTTTCCTAAGATGAGATAAGAGTATGTAGTGAGCGTAGGCGTTCGTAAACTTCCTATGGTTGCATTTCCCGTTAATAAATCATTCGTAAGACCCACCCATTTGCTGGTACCACTATTCCAATAGAGACTTGCCAGCGTTGATGAATCCCCGGGAATTTCACTTTTATTTTCCGACCATGCCAAAGTTGCTTTCACATTATTCGTCTGTGCAACTCGATCAAATTTCCAATATTCAGTATTGCTTATTTCAGAGAATGATGTGTCAATTGTTGAACCCAATGTTTGACCCGTTGCAAAATATTCTACTTCATATTGTGCAGATGCAGAAGTTGGAGAAGTCATTGTTAAAGGTCGGTACAATCCATTTTCTCCAACAGGAAATGTGATTGCGGTGTTACCATATTTTCCAACAATACCATCCACATAACTGGTCTTTGATCCTCCGCTTACCGATGATGTTCCAAATAAATAAACTTTACTACTTCCATTTGCCGTTTTAATTATTCCATTGGTAAGAGTAAGGGATTTTTGAACATTCATGATATTGGTGACAGTGAATGTTCCTCCGGATTTATTTATGGTAAATTTTGGAAGTTCTCCTGTAGTGATTGCTGTGGTTCCGGTGAATGTTTGCGCATTAGTTCCGATAGCTTTTATCGTACTAATTCCTCCATTCAATCCTGAAGTAACAACAATGTTTCCTTTTACTTCGATTGTTCCGCTATCCAATACAAAAGCAGCTGTTCCTGAGGTTGTAAAGTTTCCATTAACAGTTATTGTTGATGTGTTTTTAACAGTAAACGTTTTTGTCCCACCTGTGGATGGTCTATTAAGTCGTAAATTACTTATATTGAAAGTTCCTGAAATTTTTGGATTAAGATCTAAAAGAAAATTAATTGTATTAGAGTATGTGGAATAATCCAATGTTCCATTTTTGTACTCAAAATTTCCAGTCACATTGATATAATCTTTAAAATATAATGTTCCCGAAGATTTATCAATTAAAACGTTGCCTAACGTTCCATCTCCTGTACCGACTGCTCCATCCAATATTTGATCTCCTGTTCCATTAATTATTATTAAGGAACCATTATAAATAGGAATGAAAGCGGTCGTAATTATTATATCTCCTTTACAGTTTACCGTTCCATTTGAAAAATAAGCTGTAGCGTTCGTTAAATACAAAGTATTGTTAATAGTTAAAAGAGTAGAATCATTGACATCAATAACTGCATTTACTCCAGAATATCCTTGTAACTTAACATTGCTTAAACTAAAATCATTTCCTGTAATATCTGCGTTTTTTACAAATGATAAAATTGCTGAACCAGGATCAAGCGTACCCTGCTTATAATGAAATCTGTTTCCGATAGTAGAATTACCACTAAGAGTTAATGTTCCTCCGGATTTATTAATTACAATAATCGGTAGCCAGGTTAATGAAGATGAGCTGCGTCCTACCCAGCTTTGGTTTTGGTTAGAAGAAAATTGGATCTCTGTTGTTCCTATATTTGATAACGATGTTGATGATGCATTAGTAGATGTATTTGTGCTGATATCGAAATCTTCATTGCAATAAATTATTCCTCCCAATAAGTAAACAATCTTATTTCCTTTAAATACCAAATCGTCAGAAGTAGTAAGAGTATCGTTGATATTCCAAGTATCGGCATAAGTTCCTGCCACCGCTTCGAAAGTGAGTTTATCAAAATCAAAATTCCCATCGATAGTTGATGGATACTTCATTGTAATAGCTGATGTTGATTCAAATACGAGAATGCCAGATGTATTGGTAAGATTATTATGAATATTGATAGGCCCCTTAAATTTTAGCGTATCTGTTCCCTTGTTGATGGTTAATTTAAATAATGCACCATTAAGATTACCTGTCCCATCTATAATTTGTGTACCGCTTCCATCAACAATTACCTCTGTTGTACCTTGACCTACTGTATTACTCCACCTATAACTTACATAAATATTTTTCTTGCAAAATATTTTACCACCAAATAGAAATATTTCATATGATGAAGTAGAGCCTGTTAAAGTAAAATTGTTATTTACAGTTATTTCGTTATCTGAAGCAAAGGTGATATTTTTTAAACCAGCCGCATCATTTACTTTAAAATCATATAATATGATTGTATCCATGTCTACATTAACTGTTGATCCTGCGGATAAGGAGGTAAGAGAAAATAATCCACTATTATGTGTAAAATCGTCACCATCATCAATGGTTACTGCGTCACGAATAGCGAGCGTTGCCGATGTACTAGTAAAAAGTGCATTTGAGTCCAAAGTAAAAGTTCCTGCAACAGTAAAATCTCCGCTTCCTCCTGTAAAAGTACCTCCAGAGAATGATGCGGAGCCATTAGAAGCAACAGTAATAGTATAAGTACTGGATTGCGTGATTGTGCCAGTATAATTATTCCTTACATCAATATGCAAAACACTTGCATTTGCATTGATGGTACAATTACCTGTTCCCCCACCATTAAAAATGGCTTTATCAC
>JBIPLT010000285.1:0-3715 GCA_044368255.1 Flavobacteriales bacterium | reverse complement strand
AGTAGAAAATTCAACAAATCGGTAACATTAGACATTGAATCCAATTTAATAAAGTATCTACATGCTGATGGCAAATACAAATTATTAAATGGCAATTTAGGATTGGTAAACCACTCTTATTATCAAAGAGATGAGTTTTATTGGGATATGTTTAAAAATATTTGGAATGGGCTTATAAGTAACGGAATTGCCCAACATAGTTTAGAACATATCTCAAATAGCGACTTGTTCAAATATTCGCCCTATAAGACTTTATCTGCTGATCAAAGAAAAAATTTAATGCTAATTATTGATGCACTTCTTTCTGAAAATAAAAAATCAGTATTGGTAGAAGGAGGTGCAGGCACAGGCAAAACCATACTTGCTATTTTCCTTTTTAAATTAATGCTAACTTCTGATGAAGATTTTAATTATAGAGAATTCGGTGAAGACGAAAAAGAATTTGTAGATAAGGTAAAACTATTAAAGATAAAGTTTCCAGATCCTAAAATGGGTTTGGTTATAGCAATGGGTTCTTTTAGAAAAACTATTAAAAAGGTTTTTCGAAACATTAATGGCTTAAATTCTAATCTTGTTATTGGCCCTTCAGATCTAGAATATGAATCATATCACATTCTATTTGTGGACGAATCTCATCGTTTGAGAAAAAGAGTTAATCTGGGTCCATACTTCAAAATTTATGACAGGGTTTGTAAGGCACTAAAACTAGATAAACTAAACACTTCGGAATTAGCTTGGACTCAATTAAGGTCAAATAAAGTATTATATTTTTATGATCCTAAACAGTCTATAAAACCATCTGATGTTGATGCTATTGATTTTGAAAACCTAAAAAATGCTCCTAACTCTATAAATGTCAAATTACAATCTCAGTTCAGAGTAAAAGGAGGCAATGGATTTGTTGATTTTGTTAATAATTTATTAGATAATACTTTTAAGAATAACGAGTTCAAATACAACGATATCAATTATGACCTTCTACTTTTTGAGAATTTTTCTGATTTCGTGAATGAACTTAGAGAAAAGAACGAAAAACATCAGCTTTCAAGATTCATTGCTGGTTACGCTTGGCCATGGATAAGTCAGAAAGACCCTGATGCCTATGACATTGAAATTGAAAACATTAAACTAAAATGGAACTCAACTGCAATTGATTACATCAATTCTGATATTGATGCACAAGAGGTAGGTTGTATTCATACCACTCAAGGTTACGACCTCAATTATGCAGCAATAATTTTCGGACCCGAAATAATATACAATCCAATATCAAAAGAAATAGAAATAGTCAAGGCGAATTATAAAGACAAAAATGGAACTGCAACTATAAGAGATAACGCAATACTGAAAGACTATGTAGTAAATATTTACAAAACTATTATGCTCAGAGGCATACTTGGTTGCTACATTTATGTGTGTGATGAAAATTTACGAAATTATTTTAGAAAGCATATTTATTTATTCAAGGAAAATAAAAACCCAATAATTGAGATAGCTGAGTCAAAAGAAATTAAATTAATTCCTTTTGAAAATAGTGTGCCACTATACTCTTTAAAAGTTGCTGCAGGTGAATTTAAATTTAATGAGAGTCTCCCTGAAGAAAATTTCATTTTAGTTCCTAATGGCGTAAAAATTACACAAGACCATTTTGCGTGTAAAATAATTGGCAACTCCATGAATAAAATTGTCCAAGATGGTCAAATAGCTTTGTTTAAAAGGTATACTGGTGGCAGTAGAAATGGCTTAATGGTGATTGCTGAGTACTACGATAATCAAGATTTAGATTGTGGTTCTTGTTATACATTCAAGGAATATTACAGTCAGAAAACTGTGAACGAGGAAAGTTGGCAACATGAAAAAATAATTCTTAAACCAAAGTCATTTGACAACTCATATCAAGATATTGTTATTGACCCAAATGCAATAAATGAAAAGACCTTTAGTGTAATTGGAATATTTGATAGAGTAATAGAATAAATTTTAGCCCATGCAGCAGTCATACACATTTGCAAGCCGCAAAAGCCAACACAAAGTTGCACCACATTTGCTTTTGCCCCAACGCACCAGCAAAAGGACAAATGACTGCATATTTTAATACTTTTGACAACTAACACATTGAAGCATAATGACAGCAATAATAATAATCGCAATAATAATTTTTATAATCTATTCTGTTTCGAGCAAGAAAAAGCCGACCCAACAAAACACGACCTTTACAAATCCCAACAACAAACAAAAATCTGAAAAGGATATTCGAGATGAATTAGTGGAAAGTCTTATTAAAAACATCAAAGTTACAGTGACGACATCAAGCTCAACAAGCAACTATAATGACGATTCAATTATTGATGTCACAGACCAATCCTATAGGATAAACTCAAATAGTAATTTGAAAAAATACAGTAGTGTTGTGCCCTACTGGGCACACCACTATGTTTATTCTTATTCTGAAAGAAATAGTGCATCAAGTGAACAAAAGGAGTTCTATGCAATATTCAAAAACAGCTTTTTAAATGGAGAGTATTTTGATTTAGAAGGAAACACGAATTATGCTTTCATTCTACTATTTGACTTGCTTATTGAATTTGACAATCATAAAGACATATCTAAACTTGAAAGCCAACTTAATATTTTAGGACAATGCTATCCAAAAACAAAATCATATGGTATATCATTCCTAATTCAGAAAATGGAAGCAAATGCCGACAGCGATGGCGTTTCAAGACTTAGAGCAGAAGACAGATACAGTAATCAAAACTACAATTCAGATTACGATTATTGGAGATTAGGGAGTAAATACAAAACGAAACTAAAACTGAATGACGAAGAAGTTAAACTCCTAAACAAACTATGGTATCCGAGCAATAACTTTTGCAATGTTGAATATTGTTGCATTGCAATTTTAAAACTCTATATTACTGTTATAGAAGAGTTAAAAGCCAGTTACATTGTGGAGGGAACAACAATTGATGCTCAATTCTCAGCGGTTGCAGATATAATTGCAAGAAAACATTTTAAATACAAGAATGGAAGTCAGAATTACAAGTATTGTATTGACACAACAAACAATGAATTTTACTCTCATATTTTCAAACATTGTGAAAATGCAGTTCGTGAATATTACGGGCATAAGAGAAAAATAAACACAGACACCTGGTTTTACCCAATAGCAGAAGCAAAAACGGAATTTGAAACTATAATAATTTCCAAAGTATCAGGATTACTACCTGTACTTATCTCTAAAGTTTCAATACCAGACGAAGCCACAGAAATTGAATTGTATTCACAAAATACAAATCGGTGGAAAATAAAGTTTGAGGAGTTAACAAAACACTACAATGAAAAACCTAAAGAGTTTATTGATTCAATTGTCGCTCTTGGTAAACTAAATAAAAAGAATCCATCAATTGAAAATATCTTTTTTGAAGCATCAAAATTTATTGCTAAATATGATAAGGAATCAGCTCTTTCACTTTATGTTCATTACTTATATCACGATTTAAAATCTGCCACTTTCGATAATAAACAACTCACAAAAACTATTCAGAAAAGTTTATTCAATACTAATGAACAGTTACACGATTTTGAGATAATTGTTAGCGAGTTAATCAAAGACAAAGATTTAGAAAAAGCATTAAAAAATGTTGCCAAAGTTTATGAAGTGAAGCGAAAGAAAATACAACTTGATACAACTTCAATAAAAGAAGTTCAGCAA
>JBIPLT010000284.1:0-3720 GCA_044368255.1 Flavobacteriales bacterium | reverse complement strand
CAAAACATGATTTATTTATTCATCATCCTATTCATCATCCTAGTTATAGCCGGAGTATTTGCATTATCTCAAGGAGAAGGAGACAAATTCTATAAAAGGAACAACCGTTCATCGAATAATGGGTCTTATCCTAATTCCATGTTTTAAAATTCCGGTTACTTTTCACATTCTTCATCTTTTTAGTGAGTGCTTAAGATGAACACGATCCACTGAGGCAATTGCGTGGGTGGATTTTTTGTTTTAGTCAAATTCAAGATTTGAAATTCAACCCTTCGATACACTTCGAAGACTCGCTACTCAGGGTGACATATTCAAAATTCAAGATTTCAAAAAGGAATTATTTTCTCCACTTTATTCGTACCTAAATATTCTCTGATTTTAGTATGAAGTGCAGCAATATGAATTTGATGGGGTAGAGTAGAGTTCAACTCTTCTAGTTGCATTTGGGTTTCAGAAAAATTCAATAATCCAAAACGCACATATTCGTTATCGTAACAGACCATTACTGAACGTTCTTCACGGTTGCTTCCTTTATCGATAATTACTAAATTATTGCTATCAATCGACATTTGAAAAGAGGCTTTTTTCTCTTGTTTTTTTCGTTGGCGAAAGCCATTAAATTTGGGCTGATAGTTATGAATTTCCATCGTAGCAAGAAAGGATGCCATCAAAAAACTTCCTGTGATAGTATATTGCACTTCTGCAATGTTTTTAGATAAATCTACTGCCCATTTTGAACCTTTCGATTTGAAATGAGCCCAAATAGCTTTGCGAATATTTTTAGCATGATGAATAAAAATAATTTCACCCGCTGTATTTTTTAAATAATATACTCCGGTAGCTTCAGGAATATTGGGCATGATTTCGGCAGCTAATGGGTTGGAACTTTTGTAAGCCGCATTTTGAGTAGCATGAGTTAGAATTTCATCACCTACATTTGAATACAACATTTCAAAAAGTCGAACCGTTGCTTCGGCATCTGCTTCGGCTCGATGAGCATTATTTAAAGGAATTTCTAACGAGCGACATAATTTTCCCAATGAATAAGACGGAAAACCAGGAAAAACTTTTCGTGAAGATTTTACGGTACATAATTGCAAACGCGAATAATCGTAGCCCAATTCTCTGAATTCTTTTCGCACCATTCCATAATCAAAAGCGCAATTGTGGGCCACAAACACAGCATCGCGAGTAATTTCAATAATATCTTTGGCCACTTCATAAAATTTAGGGGCGTCACGAACCATTTCATTCGAAATTCCAGTGAGATTGGTAATAAATGCAGGTATCGATGTCTCGGGGTTGATGAGGGTAGAAAATTTATTTATAATCCTGTTTCCATCATGCAAAAAGATAGCAATCTCGGTTATTTTCGAGTCGGCAGGTGATCCGCCAGTGGTTTCTGTATCGAGAATTGCGTACAAACGATTGGATTTTGTTTACTTTCGTACGGTGAAAATAATTCCTTATGGCATCTAAACGACAACTCAAGAAGAAAATCAATCAACAAAGTTTTAAGATACTGCGTAATTCGCTTTTGTTTTTTGGAAATCAAAATAATAAGGAAAAAATCATTTCTGATTTATTGGAAGACTCCTTTCATTTTCAGCAAGAATCTTTGACTAGGGTCAATGTTTCAAGACAATTACCAAAGTTAGAGCGAGAGGCTGAGTTAAGATCGATAGCGGAACAAGTAAAAGACAAAGAGACTTATTTCGAACAAAAGATTATTTCAGCTTCACGCTAAAATTCATTTTTTTCGAGTCCTTAAATGTACTCAATCCCCCCTTTTGGCTCATCGAATGTTTATCCCCACTAATCGTAAAGTTTTGATTGGAACATTTTTTAATAGTTTGCTCAAATGATACTTTGAATTCCCATTCAAAAAGAGCATCCATATCAGTAGAGCTGACTAATTCATCCTCTGGTAATTTTTCTGCAACATGGACTAATTCATAGTTCATTTTTTTACTGTTACCCGAAAACTTTCCAGCCGTTTTCACAAACTCTTCATCTCCATCTATAAATTTATTGAACGAACCATTGAGTTGATCTAGGTTATCGAATGCATAACTCACCAAGATTCCCTTTTCTGTCCTTTCCACTTTATAATTTTTCATGATTCCTAAAGTATCTAACTTTCGAAGTGATTCATTCATGGAGTCTAGAAATCCTGTTGAATCTGCGCCACCGCTTTCGTTCAAATATTGGGAATAATCATATTCAATCGAAACGGTTCCTGTATTATCCTTATTCAAATGAACATGGGTAGTTATTTTACATGAAGCAAAAAGAATTACAGTCGCAAAAATTGCGATGAAAATATTTTTCATAAAATGGAGAATAAGAAAAGGTTAGTTCAATACTTTTTTCACTGCTTCAGCGGCATCTTTTAATTGAATGACTGAGATTACTTTTAATCCAGAATCAGCAATCAATTTTTGAGCTTCAATAGCATTGGTTCCTTGTAAACGAACAATAATTGGGATATTAATATTTCCAATGTTTTTGTAAGCATCTACTACACCTTGAGCAACACGATCACAACGAACAATTCCCCCAAAAATGTTGACCAAAATCGCTTTCACATTTGGATCTTTCATAATGATACGGAATGCATTTTCTACACGTTGCGCATTTGCGGTACCTCCTACGTCAAGGAAGTTAGCCGGCTCTCCTCCCGAAAGTTTAATGATATCCATCGTAGCCATTGCAAGACCAGCTCCGTTTACCATACAGCCCACGTTTCCGTCTAATTTCACGTAATTCAAATCATATTGACCTGCTTCTACTTCGGTTGGATCTTCTTCAGTAACGTCACGCATTTCTGCATATTCTTTGTGCTTGAAAAGTGCATTATCATCTAAAGTCACTTTCGCATCTACTGCAATAATTTTATCATCAGATGTTTTGAACAGAGGATTAATCTCAAACATAGATGCATCGCAACCTAAAAATGCTTTGTATAATTTTCCAACGAAAGAAACACATTCTTTATGTGCGTTTCCGCTTAAACCTAAGTTGAAAGCTACCTTACGGCATTGGAAAGCTTGTAATCCCACTTTAGGATCTATTTCTTCTTTGAAAATTAAGTGAGGAGTTTCTTCAGCCACTTTTTCAATATCCATACCGCCTTCGGTAGAATACATGATGACGTGACGAGAAGTTTCGCGATTCAAGAGAATCGACATGTAAAATTCTTTCGTTTCGGAAGGGCCAGGATAATAAACATCCTGAGCAATCAACACTTTATTTACTTTTTTACCCGTTGGAGGAGTTTGTGGAGTAATTAATTGCATACCGATAATGGCACCCGCTTTTTCTTTCAAATCATCAATACTTTTAGCCACTTTAACACCACCACCTTTACCTCGTCCACCAGCGTGAATTTGTGCTTTAACTACGTAGAAAGTTGTTCCAGTATCAGCATTCAATTTTTTTGCGGCAGCAACTGCTTCATCAACAGTATTAGCAACAATTCCTTCTTGAATGGCTACACCGTAGCTTTTTAAAATCGATTTTCCTTGGTATTCGTGAAGATTCATAGTGTTGTTTTTGTGACGTTAAAAGTAACAGTAGAATAATGAATTGCAAAATAAAGTTATCGAAAAAATAAGGGCTGATTTAGAGAGTGTTCTTCTAATAAAGTGGTTTAAATGATCTAAAAAGGAAATTAAATGGAGTTAAATGGGTTAGGAGAAAAGTTTAAAAGAATATAAA
>JBIPLT010000283.1:0-3732 GCA_044368255.1 Flavobacteriales bacterium | reverse complement strand
CAAGGGGAAGTTTTTTATAGGGAAATTCAGTATAGAGTGTTGCCAAATTATTTTGAAGTTCAGCTTCCTTTTTTTCAAAAAAGCTATTTAAATATTTTGACTGAACTACTCTTTTAAGATGCTTCACATAAAGTTTAAAAAAGTCACCATCACTAAATAAAAGTTCGTGCCATTCGGGAGTAGGTGAATGTTTATTTTTAAATTTAGATGCGCCACATAAATTACTTGTATTTCTTACACTGAAACTTTCATACCCCACAGGTTCTAATTTTTGAGTTATGGGATTATAATAATATTTTACATCCGACCAATCCAATGAAAATTGTCCGCCTACCAAATCGAGTATAGCATGAAATCTGGCCAATTTATCTATATCAAAAGCTTCTGAAGTGCTTAATTCGCCAGCCTTAAATTTTTCCATTTTTACAATGGCTTCGGCATAATTATTTTGCGCTTCTTTCGATTTAAAATTTTCCTTCTCATCATAAGCTTCGGGATAAGAAGAATTAATTTTAAGATCATCAAAGTTCAATTTATATTTATCATGCTCGTTTAAGCGATCATACCAATACAAATCGGGATTAAAACCTAAAATGGGTCCCTTGGGTAATTTATGGTGACCAATTAATTCTTCTGCGAAATTTTCTTCTAAGGCATAAATTCCCCAAGATTCTCCATTCACTTTTAGATTAAGAAATGAATAACGCACCGTTGCGATTCCTTCTTGTTCTAAAAGCTGATGATAAATCCATTCGTAAATATAATTTCTCGTTCCAGGATGCATCAATGAAAATATTTTCATCCCTTTAAATGCATCACCCTTCACTGTTTTTATCCTAAACGACCATTTTCTATCTTGCAAATGGTCCGTCATGTGGCCCTTGAGACGTAATTTACATTTTATCTTTTTTCCTTGATAAGAAATGATGGCCGAAACATATCTTTCTTCTGTTTTAGTAATAATTCCCCGATTGAGATGTTGTTCTCGTTGTGATTCGAGTTTAAGATAATCTTCTTCGTTAATGGTAATTTCTGCGGTTTCATACTCCGCATCAAATGAACTCCAATAATTAACGGTAACGGTTTTTACAAAATCACCCGCACCCGTAAATCCATGTCTTTTTGCCCAGCGATCAAGAATAAACCATGAAGTGGATAGAATGATAAAAGAAATAAACAAAGAAGAAAGTATTATTTTCCTTCTTCGCAATCTTTTTATCGCTTTATCTTCTTTTTGCATACAATTCTAGCCTTTGTTTATCAAAAAATTAGTATTCAGTTATAGGGAACAATGCAGCAAAATTAAGGATATTAATCCAATAAAACTGTAAATAATCATTGGATAGTGGTTAATGATTTTTCTAGAATAGGCATTAACAATTTGGCCATTACTGACTGTCCTTTTTCACTCATATGAATATCGTCAATAAAAGCATCATCCATTTCATTTAAGGCATCAAGATCGCTTATTACCTTTACATTTTCTTCTTCGCACATACGTATAATTTTTTTTCCGTCGGCATTGAAATCACCTTTTTGAATTTCCTTCTTTGAGGCGTGTAGGTAAACCAACAAAGGAATTTTTTTCTTGGATGCATAACTGAAAAAATTTTTCCATCCCGGATTTATTTTTGAATCGTTAAAATCTTTTAGATAATCGTATTCTGCAGATCCTCCAAATAAAGCTTTTGTCTTTGGCCAAATGAATCTTGTCCATAAATCTGTTATTGCAAGTAAAGGCTTTTGATTAGGCCATGCAGAATGAACGCCCACTACTTTCCTGAAATGCATATTATCCCTTAAATCATGACTGGAAAAAACTAAAACAATAATATCTGCATCAAAATCTCCCTGTTTTTCAAGAAAAGCATAAGCATTTGAAAGACCCCAACTTTGAGCAGAAACATTTAATACCTGAACTTGATTCTGAAATTTTTCATTCAATTGATTTTCTTCAATGGTAGTTGCCAAATTATCTTGATCAATATGTGCTCCTCCATTGAGCACAGAGTCTCCGAATTCCAAAATGACGAATTTCTTTTTTTTGTCAATTTTTTTACTTCTCATTCCAAATTCATTGGTTACGATATGATTTCCGAAACGATAAACGTCTTGATTCGCTTCATAAAAATATTCATATTGTTCATCTTCTCTGTAAATCGCCAAATCACCTAATCCGATAATAAATCGAAGGATGATCTCTGCGACGAACAGAAATAAAAACAATACTGAAAATATTTTAGCCCACTTCGGTAACTGTTTCCACTTTTTCATTTTCGGTTGGTTCTTCAGTTTCTATATTAAAAAGATCTTCAGTTAATAAAGTTACAATAATGAGAAATAAAGTGGTGTAAGGATTCAAAGAAGCCGCTAACCAAGGTTCAAAATTAATAGAAAACATGACGGCGAATAAGGTGGGGAATGCGTAGGTATTATACCGTGATCCTTTTATAAAAATCAAAATCAACCCGCGAAGAAAAGCGAATAGTCCAAACAAACCGGTATTTAACCAAACTATAAGATAAGTATTATGAACACCACCTTCATGACCCGCTTTACTGAGCATTTCGTAATTCTTTCGCATGAGATTTTCATCATATCCCATTCCTTTACCAATAAAAAAACTATCCTGAATATTTTTCCAGGCAAATTCCCAAGCAATAAGCCTTCCTGACCCCTCTTCCAAAGTTTCTAATCTTAGGGATTCACTTAAACCTAATGAAATAATAATTTTAGGGAGATAAATAATAATGACCTCCATTGAAACGAGAATAAGGAAAAAAGCAAGAAATCCAAGGAAGGAAGAATATTTAAAAAGTTGATTGAACCCATAGAACAAAACAACAGCTAACAATGCGGTTCTGGAACCCGTCTTATATAAAACATAAAACATAATTAGAAAAAGAATAATCTTTTCAGTTCGACTAAACAATTCGGGATACTTTGAATTGATAATCGTAAAAAGAATGAAAAACAAAATCATAAAAATCCCAAGTCCGTTTGGATTTCCAAACATACCTCGTAACCTGCCACCGTGTGAAAATGCTATTTCAGAATTATAAAATCTCATTAAAAAACCAATTATGGCTATAGAAAAAAGAAAATACACTAAATTTCTAAGAAAATTAGTTCCATGTTCATCATAAGATCTAATTACATAATTGGGTACAGCAATAAAAAGAAGGAAGTAAGAAAGTAATTTCTGAAAAGAAATTGTAAAAATAGGTGAATACAATAAACCAATCAGGGCAAAAATAAAAAACGGAACAAAGTATTGGTATAATTTTACAATCCTTTCCTGTTTCTGCATGTTTATTATTAAGAAAAAAAATAACATCAGAATATAGATATTCTTAAAGGACTTAGCGAATGACATTTGAATCTCAAGGCTATCGGATAGAATTAAAATAAAAATGAATCCAATGAAAATCTCCTGAAAACGATTAGCACTGAAAAGTAGAAAAAGTGAGGCGGGAATGATAAGAAAAACTCCAGGGCCAGTAAAGGCCCCAGCAATTGACCAGATGATAAGAAGCCCCAACATCTGAAAATTATTTTTCAAAAAATCGGTTCCGATCATTTCAAATATTTTTTAATCAGTAAATTCATTTCATTTTCTCTGTTATTGGCAAACGCTTTTAGAATATCCACTTCTCTATTCCATTCTTCAATAGTAGCGGGCTTTCTCCATCTCTCCGTATGCCTTTGTATAGATGGGGAAATTTCATTTTC
>JBIPLT010000079.1:0-11832 GCA_044368255.1 Flavobacteriales bacterium | reverse complement strand
AAACCAATCCTTCTGAATCTACAAAAATACTCCAAACTCGACTATTACTTAAAGTGGTGCTGTCATCGGGGTTACTAGAAAAATGTGTAAATTTATTTTTATCCACTTCATAAAGATCCATTCCATTATCTGTTCCAATCCAAATGGAATTTCCTTTTGCTCCAGTGATAAACAAAATGTCATTATCGATTAATGAATTTACCTCATTCGGATTATTTTCCAATCTGGTTATTTTTCCTGCTTTTTCATTAAGAAGATTTAATCCGCTTCCATCTGTTCCGATCCAAACATTGCCAAATTCATCTTTGTAAACCGTTCTAACTCGGTTGCTACTTATAGAATTTTTATCTTTTTCATTATTGATATAATTTTTGAACGTGCCATCTTTGAGATTGAATTTTGATAAACCACCACCATCTGTTCCCATCCAAACTGAATTCTCATCAGCAGGACAAATGGCTCTAACCCGATTACTCAAAAGGTGATTTACATCTTCGGGATGGGCCGCAAAGTGCATAAATTTAGCCGGCTTTAAATTGAATTTATTTACACCTGCTCCTCGGGTAGCAATCCATAAAATTCCTGAACGATCTTCTACTATATCACGAATATCATCATAGCTAATACTATATTCATCATTGTTATTGTGAATATATTTAATGAATGATTTTTTCTTGAAGTTGAATTTACATAATCCTCCTGCATGCGTTCCAATCCAAATTCCGCCCTGTTTGTCAGTGTAAATAATATTTACTTCGTTTGTTTCTGCTTTTTCTTCTTCGTTAGGATAAGGTTTATAATTGGTGAAAATTCCTGTAGCAGGATCAAATAAATCAAGCCCCACGGTTGTTCCAATCCAAATTCTTCTTTTTTTATCAATGTGAACCGCACGAACTTTTGGATGGCTTAATTTTCCTGGCTGACCTTTGCCGAATAAATAACGAGTGAATTTTCCAGTGTTCGTATTTAATTTTGCTAATCCATCACTCGTTCCCACCCAAATATTTCCCTCCCAATCTTCGGCCATTGACCATACACGATCGTTATTTAAAGAAGTAGAATCGTTTTCATTAAATTGGTAAACCGTAATTTTTCCAGTGGAGGGATTCAATTTATTTAAACCACCACCAGCGGTACCAATCCAAATATTTCCCCTTGAATCTTCTAATAATGATTGTGCATTATCATGACTTAATGTGGAAGGATTAATCGTATCGGCAGGATTATTTCGATAATGAGTGAACGTTTCTGTAATTGGGTCGTATTTATCCAATCCGGCGCCCCAAGTACCAATCCAGATATTTCCCTTTTTGTCACAAAGTAATTTACTGACGTTGTTGGCCGCTAGCGAATTTGAATTATTGGGATCATTTTCGAAAACTGTAAATTTATATCCATCGTATTTATTTAATCCACCATCCTGAGTGGCTAACCAAATAAATCCTTTTTTATCTTGTACGATGGAAAAAATGATGCTATGAGAAAGACCGTCTTTGATGGTGAGATGATCAAAGCGATCTTGTACCTGCGCAGAAATTGGCTTAGTTAAAAAACCAAAAAGAAAAAAATAAAGTAAAAGAAATTGTTTTACGGGGTTCATGCTTGTTAAGTACGAATTAAAAATACTAAAAATAATTCGATAATCAGAAAGAATATTAAACACAAAATAGCTAAAATTCATGGCAAGGGTGATTTTAAAGCACTAAGACGGCAAATGCAAAAAAATAGGGTAAAAATCTTAGAAAAAAGACTTAAGTGAAGTGAACATTTTTCTGGTGAACCAGTTTGAATTAGTCTAATTTTACAAAAATTAAAATCTTTAAATGAATAAAGAAACTAGAAATCATTATTTGAAATTACTTGGTGTTTTTGCTTTAATGTTTGGCATTGGAACAATTTATAATCAGATTTTCAATAACTCAGATTCATCAACAAAAGATCATCAAAAAGACATTGTAGAAGGTGGAGATTGTGATTATGAAAATGAAGATTTTCCAGCTTTGATTTTGGAAATTGATTCTAGTAATGTAGAGGATTGTGATTTGCAGCTTTATTGTCCGATAGAACTTAAGGATACGCTTTTCTATTCCATGAAAAATAATAATTCGTTGAATCTTGAAACGATACATTCTGAAAAACTAAAAGTTGGCGATACCATCATTTATCAGCAAAGTCATCTCACTGAAGGTTCTTGTAATCCGTTTGTTGAAAGAATAGTTTTGAAAAAATTCGGGAAGAAAAATTAATAAAGAAAACTATTATACGGATATCTTATTTCGTGAATCTTTTTCGTCTCTTCATAAACCACTTTTCGTAATTCTTCTACATTTTGTTTATTAATAGCCGAAATAAAAACACAACGGTTATTTCCTATTTTTGCCATCCAAGATTTTTTCAAATCCTCCAATGAAATATTTTCCCGTGTCAACTCAGATAAATCACCTTCTTCTTTCTCTACAAAATGATAGGCATCAATTTTATTGAAAATAATGATGGTTGGTTTTTCACCAATTTTTAATTCTTGCAGAGTTTTATTGACAATATTAAACTGATCTTCGAAACCTGGATGAGAAATATCTAAAACATGTAATAATAAATCTGATTCTCTCACCTCATCCAAGGTGGATTTGAAAGATTCAATTAATTGTGTAGGTAATTTACGAATGAAACCAACTGTATCAGAAAGTAAAAAAGGTAAATTTTCTACCACTACTTTTCTAACGGTTGTATCAAGCGTAGCAAACAATTTATTCTCGGCAAAAACTTCAGATTTACTAATTAAGTTCATGATCGTGGATTTTCCCACATTCGTATAGCCCACCAATGAGACACGCACCATTGCTCCGCGATTACTTCGCTGCGTTGCCATTTGTTTATCGATGAGTTTTAAATCCTCTTTTAATTTCGCAATCTTATCGGTCACAATTCGTCTATCGGTTTCTATTTGTAACTCTCCTGATCCACCACGAGCTCCAGTACCACCTCGTTGTCGTTCCAAATGCGTCCACATTCGTTTTAATCGCGGAAGCATGTATTGGTATTGTGCTAACTGAACTTGTGCTTTTGCATGAGAAGTTCTTGCTCTGGAAGCAAAAATGGATAAAATTAAACTTGTTCTATCTAAAACTGCGCGCTTCGAAATTTTCTCAATATTATTTTGTTGTGATGGACTTAATTCTTCATCAAAAATTATCGTGCCTACATCATTGGCATCGGCAAACTCAATCATCTCTTCTAACTTACCTTTTCCGATTAATGTTTTGGGATGAATTGACGAAAGTTTTTGAGAAAATCTTTTTAAGGTTTCAATTCCATCGGTGGTAGCCAAAAATTCTAATTCATCTAAATATTCTTTGACTTTATTTTCGTCTTGCAACGAATTAATCACACCAATGAGAACTGCTTTGGATTTATCACCAACGTATTCTATTTCTGAACTCATTTAAGAAATGTATCGAGATATTCGGCAATGGCTTTACGTTGTTCTTCGTTGATCATATCATCACCGAATGGAGCCATTCCACCTTTACCGTTAAGTATGATAGCCATTCTTTGCTCTAATGTCATGGTAGAAATAGATAAATCTTTTGCACCTGCTGAACCTAATTTACCATCATCACCGTGACAAATAGAACAGTTTTGTTCATACAATGCTTTTCCATCTGGTTTTCCATCTGGAGTAGTGGGATTATTTTCTGCACATGAAAATAATATAACTGAAAAAAGTAGTAAAAATAAATTACGCATACTTAAAACCAATTTGCTCCTTCAATTCTAAATGGCCATGGAATTGCAGCCATGATGATTATTAAAGCAATTAAATACCAAACAAATAGTTTGCGGTGCTTGGCTTTATCACTATCTGCTTTTTTCGAACGGCTATAACCAATGGTGATTACTGCAACAGCGGCAATCATCATCATAAAATGTTCGATGGTATAAAATCTCAATTTAGAATCTGCCATCATTCCACTACCAAAACGAACAAATGGGCTGATAAAATACAATATCATTCCTACCAATAATTGCGTGTGGATAAAAATCAAGGTAAATAAAGCAGAAAGTTTATCCTTCTTACCAAAATTTTTATCTGATTTCCAATTGGAATAAGAATTCAAAATAGTATACAATAATAAAATTAGGATTATCCAACGTGTCCCTGAATGCAGATGAAGTAATGTGGTATACATAGGCTTATTTTTCTGCTAAAATACGTACAATTTCATTATGATAGTAGATTACTATCAATTATCAATAAAGATCTTGATATAAAGATAGAAACGTCATTAAATCATTCTTCGTTTCTCAGTTAGCTTCTAATTGAGAAATGATTGAAAATGCCTTAAAAACAAAATAAATTACAAACACAACCGCCACTAGCAAAGTAATTCCATAAAACATCCAATACATACGCAGATTTTTAAATGCCGCAATAATATTAGCTGAAGATGAAGTATAGGATATGGCTGTGAATTTATTGGCTGCTCCAAGTAATTTGATAGAGGCGTACCCCATCAATATTACAAAAGTGGCCAAAGCAAAAACCATCATTCCGTATATTTCTACAAATACATTTGCCACTTCTTTGGTTTCTTGTTGCTTTGAAAGTGCATCAATGATCATTCCTTTACCACCTGCTGATAGAACTAAAACAGCCAATGTAAGTATCGATGCAAATATGATCATTATAATTGCATATGCTCGCATCCATTGGGCCGAACTGCTGAAAAGAGCATTCGTAGCTTCATTTGTAATAGCGTTTTCTTTGGTTTCCATAATTATTGATTTAAAAATGAAATAATGAATGAGGCAATAATCAAAACAGTTGAAAACATCCAATAGGTTTTGTTTGCTTTAAGTGCCTCAACTAATTTATTTTCATCGTGTGTATCGGCATAAGCAGTAAATAATCCAGATTTCTTAATCATCAGAAATCCCAAATAAAGACTCAACGCATTTAAAAGTATGGAAACGATAAAAATTGGTTGTCCTGTTCTGGTCAAGCTTCCCAAATTTCCGAGTAGTCCAAGTATTACAAAAATGATGGTCATTACACCTGTGAAAGTCATCCAGGTTCCCATTTTTTTAATTTCCTTTATCGCTTCTACAGGCAGCGAGTTATTTGAATCGTCTAGTGTTTCGTAATCCATAATTTAGTTTTCAATATTTATTTTTCACTTCGTTCAAGAAGTAGTTTTTAAAGCTAATTCTTTTAATTGTGTTTCATCGATTGTTGAAGGAGCATCAATCATCATGTCTCTTCCGCTATTATTTTTAGGGAAAGCAATAAAGTCACGAATGGATTCTGTTCCTCCAAATAAAGAACAAAGACGATCAAAACCGAAGGCAATTCCTCCATGAGGTGGAGCTCCATATTCGAACGCATTTAATAAGAAACCAAATTGTTCGTTCGCCTCTTCATTGGTAAAACCCAAAACTTTAAACATTTCTGTTTGCAATTTTCTATCGTGAATACGAATAGAACCACCGCCCACTTCCACTCCATTAATCACCATATCGTATGCGTTAGCACGAACTTTTCCAGGTTCTACACCTAGCAAATCGATATCCTCTGGTTTGGGAGAAGTGAAAGGATGATGCATCGCAAAATATCTTTTTGCTTCCTCGTTGTATTCTAATAATGGAAAATCAATCACCCAAAGGCAAGAATAATTATCCTTATTGCGTAATCCTAATCTCGTTCCCATTTCTAAACGCAATTCGCTTAATGCTTTTCTCGTCTTATTTTCTTCTCCAGACAATAATAAAATTAAATCACCAGGTTGAGCATCGAATTCTTCCGCCCATTTTTTTAATTCATTCTCAGGATAAAATTTATCTACTGATGATTTCAATGTTCCATCCGCATTAAAACGGCAATAAACCATTCCGCTTGCACCTACTTGCGGACGTTTTACAAAATCGGTCAATTCATCAATTTGCTTACGAGTAAATTCTGCAGCACCTTTTGCGCAAATACCAATGACGGTATCTGAATTATCAAAAATGGCAAATCCTTTTCCTTTCACCACGTGATTTACCTCTACAAATTTCATTTCAAAACGTGTATCGGGTTTATCACAACCATAATATTTCATAGCATCGGAATACGTCATTCGAGGAAGATCTTTTATATCCATTCCTTTTACGGTTTTGAAAAGATGTTTCACCAATCCTTCAAAAGTGTTGAGAATATCTTCTTGTTCTACGAATGCCATTTCGCAATCGATTTGAGTAAATTCGGGTTGACGATCGGCACGTAAATCTTCGTCGCGAAAACATTTTACGATTTGATAATATCGATCATAACCACTCACCATCAACAATTGTTTGAATGTTTGTGGTGATTGTGGTAATGCATAAAATTGCCCCGGATTCATTCGAGAAGGAACTACAAAATCTCGCGCGCCTTCGGGAGTAGATTTAATCAAATAAGGCGTTTCTACTTCCATGAAACTCAATTTATCGAGGTAAATACGGGTTTCAATTCCAACACGATGACGCAATTCTAAATTTTTACGTATCGGGTTTCTTCTTAAATCTAAATAACGGTATTTCATTCTCAAATCATCACCACCGTCTGTGTCGTCCTCAATGGTAAAAGGAGGTGTTTGAGAAATATTTAAAGTGGTTAATTCTTCAGCTACAATTTCAATTTCTCCTGTGGGAAGCAAAGGATTTTTATTACTACGTTCAATCACCTTCCCTTTTACTTGAATCACAAATTCACGTCCGAGTTTACGAGCATCAATGCACAAATCCTTATTCACATCCATATTGAAAGCAATTTGTGTGATTCCATAGCGATCACGCAAATCAACAAAGGTCATTCCACCTAAATCGCGATTGGTTTGCACCCAACCCACGAGTGTTACGGATTTTCCAGCATCTGATAATCTTAATTCTCCGTTGTTATGTGATCTTTTCATTGTAGCTAGCATGGTAGTAATTTGGTGTAAAAATAGAAAAATATGAATGATAAACTTTAAAATATTTAATACTATTTATGAATAACTAAAAAAATAAGAAAATAGACCTTTTCCAAACGAAATTTGGATCTAAAAACAAGTTGTTACACTTAAATTGACCCTAACAGAAATAATAATAGTGATTATTTGACTTACTTACCGTTGTTTTTCAGCATTTTCATAATACTTTTGAGATGAAATCAATTTTCACTTAATCCTTTTATCTTTGTAGTAACTCATCTCAATGAAGCAACACAACTGGTATAGCACTTTCCTTCTTATTTTTGTCTGTCTGCTTTTTTTCAGCTACCAGAATCATTTTGATAATCCTTTCTTTTTTGATGATGAGCATACCATTGTAAATAATACTGCCATTCGTGAAGTGAACATTCCTAAATTCTTTTCAGATGGAACCACCTTCAGCACACTTCCCTCTAACCAGTCTTATCGTCCGGGATTAACTACTTTAAATGCTTTGGATGTTTATTGGGGCGGAGAAGATTTTCCGGTTGCCAAACAATTTCATAAAACTATTTTTATCACTTACGTTTTATTGGCCATTTTGCTTTACATTTTTTTTCTGGAAATATTCATTATCGTTCATCCGCACAAATGGAATTCGATGTTCACTTTATTTGCTACTTCATTTTTTATTCTACATACAGCCAATGCCGAAACCATCAATTACATTATCGCAAGATCTGACTTGATTTCTACTTTAATGGTCATTCTCTCTTTCATTTTCTATATGTACAAAACCCGTTGGCGTAAATATTATATTTATCTCGTGCCCATGATTTTTGGATTCACATTCAAAGAGCCTGCCTTAATGTTCATTCCATTATTATTCGTTTATAAATTTGTGATTGAAGAAAAAGAAGGATTTAGTTTTGATTGGAAAAAATATCGCTTTATTATTCCCTCTTTACTTATTGCTTTTTTAATTCTTGTATTGTATTTGAGAATGACTCCTGTATCGTGGACGCCGGGAGGAAACAGTCGTATGGATTATTTCTTTACACAGTTTTATGTTCAACTACTTTATCTCAAAAATTTCATTCTTCCTACTCACCTCTCTGCTGATAGTGATGTAACCGTTATTACCGATCTATTTGATTTTAGAATTCTATTGGGGATTTTAAGTGTAGCAGTTATGTTGTTTCTCGCTTGGCGTGCTTATAAAATTCGTCAACTTCGTCCCGTAACTTTTGGAATACTTTGGTTTTATATTACACTCTTACCCACTTCTAGTTTAATTCCATTTGCAGAAGTGATGAATGATCATCGAACGTTTTTTCCGTATATCGGATTAGTTCTAGCTGTGGTTTGTTACATTTCCTTTCTCGCAGTTAAATATCAAGAAAAGTTAGAGAGAAATAATAATTTGATGATTGTATTTTGTATGACCGCTGTTATTTTTCTTACTTCTCACTCGTATGGCGTCATCAAAAGAAATGAAGTTTGGGATTCACAAGAAGATTTATGGCTGGATGTAACGATTAAATCACCAAAAAACGGAAGAGGTTTGATGAATTATGGATTGTCACAAATGGCAAAAGGAAATTATACGGTGGCCGAAGATTATTTTAATCGCGCTTTAAAATTAGTGCCGAATTATTCATCTCTCTATATCAACCTTGCCATTCTTAGAAATGCCACTGGTAGAGGAGAAACATCAGAAGCCTATTTTGAAAAAGCATTGCAATTAGATACGCTTAATCCTGCTTGTTATCATTTTTATACCGAATGGCTTTATAATAAATTTCGCTATGAAGAAGCAAATGTTTTAGTCAACAAAGGATTGAAAATAAGTCCGGGTCATGCTGAAATGCAATTTTTGAAAAAACAAATTGAAACTGCCTTAGTAAAAAATCAAGGAAAGATAGAATTGAGTGCTGATCATTTATTAAATATGAGTTTGCAAATGTATCAAGCGGGAAATTATAATGGTTGTATAAATTTAGCCAAACAAGCATTGAAAATAAAACCAGATTATGCAGAAGCATTCAATAATATTTCTTGTTCTTATAATCAACTGGGCAAATATGATAGTTCAATCATTTATGCCGATAAAGGATTGGCAATAAATCCTACCTATGAATTATTAAAAAATAATCGTGCGTTTTCCATACGCAAAGAAAAAATAAAATAAAATGTCAATTATTGAATTATCTGACGAACATTTCATGAAACAAGCCATCAAGGAAGCTCAGTTTGCTTTATCGAAAGATGAAGTTCCAGTGGGCGCAGTGGTTGTTTCTAATAATGTAATTATTGCTCGTGGACATAATTTAACCGAACAACTTTTAGATGTTACTGCTCATGCCGAAATGCAAGCTATTACCTCTGCTGCCAATCATATTGGGGTGAAATATTTGGATAAATGCACCTTGTATGTAACTATCGAACCATGCGTAATGTGTGCTGGAGCTTTATTCTGGAGTCAAATTGGTAAAATTGTATATGGAGCAAAAGATGAAAAAAGAGGAGCTGGATTAATTGAAAAAAATCTTTATCATCCTAAAACAACTGTAGTTGGAGGAATTATGGCAGATGAATGCGGAAAAATGATGAGTGATTTTTTTAAGACGAAAAGAAAATAATAGCGTAACTTTGTAAAAAATTGAAGCCAATAGCCAAAAGCCAATAGCCAATAGCCAATAGCCAATAGCCAAGAACTAAGAACCAAGAAATAATAGTCAAAAGCCAATAGAAAATTAAAATAAATCAATAAATAACCAAATCACCCAATAACATGTATCCAGCAGAATTAGTAACCCCAATGAAAAATGACCTAACAGGAGTTGGGTTTAAAGATTTAACTACGCCTGTAGAAGTAGATACTGCAATAAAAGAAACAGGAACCACTTTAGTGGTGGTAAATTCCGTTTGCGGTTGCGCTGCAGGTGCGGCTCGTCCAGGAATCAAAAAAGCATTAGACAATGCAAAATTACCTACGCATTTAACCACTGTTTTTGCAGGTTTCGATGTAGAAGCTGTGGCACAAGCAAGAAAATATTTTCTTCCTTATCCGCCTTCTTCTCCTGCTATTGCATTGTTTAAAGATGGAAAATTAGTTCATTTTGTAGAACGCCACCATATCGAAGGAAGAACAGCAGACATGATTGCAGAGAATTTGAAAATGGCGTTTGATGAATACTGTTAATGTAAAATGTGAAAATGTAAATTGAATAATGAGCCTCGTAATAATTTACGGGGCTTTTTTTTCGCTTCGCTCAAGAGAAAAATTATTTTGCAATAATGAATTTCCCTTTCAAAGAAACCGAATTATCCTCTCCCTCCCAATGATAAAAATAAGTTCCAGCATTCCATCGAGAAACATCAAAACGAAGGAAATTACTATTGATATTTTCTTTTTGAAAAATTAATTTCCCTAATGCGTCATAAACATTGAATTGATAAAACAATTCCTCTTCATTACTATAAAAAAACAAAGCTTCTTCGTTGGTGGGATTAGGATAAATTCCAAATTCTCCTTCTGAAATGATATCCGGCGGCAAATTTACTTTGAATAAAAATAAACCTGAATTTCTATCGGAAATTATCACTTTATTATCTTTATAAAAAGAATAAATTCCCCAGGCCCCTTGCGCATAACCATTTCCTTCGTGCGTATCATACCAAGCCACTTTTTTTACATCTGTTTTATTTCTTGCATCGAAAATTTGTAATCCGTCATAGTAGTGGGAGGCATACACATAATCATCCTTCATCATCACCACATGGGCCATAGTTTGATTATCTGTTCCAGAATTAAACATATCAGTTATGGTAATATCGGTAATATCACTAATGTTACATAATTTGATTCTCTTCCCTTCTGTTTCATCGGTAAAAACAAAATATTTTCCATTTTCACTCAGCCATCCCGAATGATTATAACCTTGTTCAGGATAAATATCCAAGTAATTTAATAAAACTGGATTGGTACCGTTATCAAATTTATAAATTCTCAATCCATTATTGGCACAACTCAAATAGGCGGTATCATTTCTAACATATGCACCATGTACATACCAAGTATCAGTATAGGTATATAACCAAGTTGGATGTACAGGATCTGCTAATGATAAAACCTTCATGGCCACTAAACCAGAACTATCTTTGGGCCCGCAAACATACATCGTTGCTTTTGCCGAATCAATATACATATCATGTGCCCGATAAAAAAACTCATTGTCATTACCGACTAAGGTCACTGAATCGGGTAATGAATTCATGTCCATAATTTGGAGCGTACTACTTCCTTCATCACAAACTCCATATAAATAATTTTTATAGGTTTTGAATTCACGATGAATATTATTGCTACTGGTGGTATGAACCGAAGTTCCCGCTACAAAATCTACTTCTTGTAATCGATTTCCCTCAGTAATTTTGAAAATATGTGTTCCGGCAGTGGAACCCATTACCGCATATTCAATTCCATTATGCTCAAATCCCCAACAACCGTTAAATTTTGTTCCGTCATTATTAATTGGAATATTATCAATTGACCAAGTATCTAATAATTCCACATTTTTAGACGATTGAGCTTTTATCCCCGAAAAAGGAAATAAAAACAGCACTATAAGAGCGAATCGGAACAAGTCGGTTAATTATTGTTAAATGTAGGATATAAAATTAAGCATTCATTCTCTAAATTATGCAACGGTGTAAAATTTTTAAGTTATTTTAGCGTTTCATATCATGCAGTGAGCGATAGCCTAGTTATTATACCAACCTTCAATGAGAAAGAGAATATCGAAAATATTCTGCGGAAAGTTTTTTCTTTAAATTTTACATTTCATGTATTGGTGATTGATGATGGTTCTCCGGATGGAACTGCACAAATAGTAAAAAA
>JBIPLT010000105.1:0-9758 GCA_044368255.1 Flavobacteriales bacterium | reverse complement strand
AAATAGATAAAAATTGGCTTTTTCTACCAATACAAAGTTTGAAACCAATTGGCTTTCCTCCTGATAAATCACGCAATTTTTGAATGAATTCCAACATTTCTACCGGTGTTGAAAAAGCACTGTGAGAAGGTGGAGAAATCACATCCTTGCCCATTTCTACTCCTCGTATTTTTGAAATTTCTTCGGTTACTTTTTTAGCGGGCAAAATACCACCATGACCCGGTTTTGCTCCTTGTGATAATTTTATTTCAATCATTTTCACACTTGGAGTCACCGCTTTTTCGGC
Source organism: Flavobacteriales bacterium (assembly GCA_044368255.1). Lineage (GTDB taxonomy): Bacteria > Bacteroidota > Bacteroidia > Flavobacteriales_D > UBA2798 > CAMBFX01. The sequence goes on along the minus strand of JBIPLT010000105.1, from coordinate 9,472 downwards.
AAACATTTCTGCATTAAAGGTTCCATCTGGATTTCTACAACCAAAATATCCCGTTCCAATTTGCCAGATAATATCACCACCATATTTCAAGTGATATGGACTTAATCCACCTTCACCGGTATTATGCGCAAACCCGCCTAATTTTGCGCCTGCATTCAACGACATGATGGCATTTTGGCTCAATGAACCATAGCTCATGGCAGAAATATTTAATAAGCTGGCATTATAGGGCTGTTTACATTCAGGACCGCCCACCAGTACGCGCGGATTAAAATCCATTTTATGTGGATCGAGCGGAATGATAGAATGATTCATCCATTCATAGCCCACATCATAAACATTTAGTTGCGTTCCAAAAGGAGTGGTATCATTTACTTTTTTGGCTCGTTGATAAATGACGTTTCTATTTAAACGATTATAGGGCGTTCCATCGGTATCAGATTCAATAAAATATTGATAGATTTTTGGGCGAAGCATTTCCATCCAATAGCGCATTCTTCCAAGAACTGGAAAATTTCTGCGAATAGTTTGATGTGTTTGAATCATATCGTTTATTCCCACCCAAATAATAGGAACCAATAGAATCAAAAACCATAAGGCATGAATCCAAAAATAGGCGCCCACCCCCACAAGAATAAGGCTAATAATCGAAAAATAAATAAAAGATACTCTCATAAGGATTATAATTATCTCTCAAATATAAGATTTGATTTGAAATGAGGAAAAATATTGCTAGAAAAGAAGTTTATTTAAGGAGTAAAATTTTTATTGGAAGAGTCCATTTATTCCATTAGATATGGAAAGGTGAAGTTGCGGCAAGTATATCGAATTTGGTATTCTAGCCGCAAGCTCATAGCGACTTTCTGCAATAAACATAAGAGCACCATCCAAAGACGCGTATGATGATGTAAGAAATAGTCAGATGCAGTTTTCACTTGATTTAAATTCTGAGAAAATTGAAAAAACAAATAGCTACTCCTCATATTTGGACCAAAGAACAGATGAAGAGCTAAAGCTTTACATCCAATAGACCGATGCCATTTGGATATCATCATTGCCGAAAAATTTCCAAACTAAGGTTTAGGTAAAACGATTAATGATCGTTTAGAAAGAGCCATAAAAAAATGAACTTGGTTTTATTAAAACAGTAATAAACCAAGGTCAATGGTTTGAAAATAATTTTTAATAGTCATGATTTTTCTCGAAAAAAGTTAATCTACATTATCAAATAGTATTCAATTGCACCCCTTTATTTAGCACTCTGCTGGATAAAATTATCTTTATGTGTCAAAATGAGTAGAAATAAAACTTAATAAAATAAGTTTCTTTTCATTACTGGCAAACCATAAGATTGGTTTAATAATTCGTCTTTAAAGAATCTAATTTAATTGAGCGATGGAAGAAAAAGATAGAGATAGAATTATCGAAATGGCTTGGGAGGATCGCACTCCTTTTGAAGCCATAAAAGTGCAATTTGGATTTTCGGAAGCAGATGTCATCCAATTGATGCGAAAAGAATTAAAACGCAGCAGTTTCAATTTATGGAGAAAGCGAGTGAACAGTGGCGTGAGCCAAAAGCATGCTCAAAAGCGAAATCAAGAAATAGATAGATTCAAATGCAGTCAACAGAAATCTATTTCCATGAATAAAATAAGTAAACGATAAATAGTACTTTTCTTTTTTGAATAGTATAAAAGTAGTGTCACAATTATATCCGTCAAATAAATCATGCTAATCAACAAAAACGAAATAGAAAATCAGGAACAACGCTATCGAACTGCATTTATAAATTCATTGGCAGGATTTCGTCAAGCAGTATTAGTGGGCACTAAATCACTAGAGGGAAATAACAATCTAGCAATTTTCAATTCACTTATTCATTTAGGAGCCAGCCCAGCATTATTTGGACTAATCAATAGGCCCGATAGTGTGCAACGTGATACCTTACAAAATATTTTGGATACAAAAGAATACACTTTAAATTTTGTACACGCTAACGAATATAAAAAAGCGCATCAAACATCAGCAAGATATGAAAAAGGTATTTCTGAGTTTGAAAAAGTAGGTTTCGTTCCTTACTATCATTCCATTTCTAAAGCACCATTTGTAGAAGAAGCAGAAGTAAAAATTGCCATGAAGCTAGAAGAAATTATTCCCATTACTATCAATAGCACTATTCTTATTGTGGGCAGTATACTGCAAGTGGAAATTAATGAGGCAATAGTAGGTCATGATGGGTTTGTAAACCTTTCTGCTGCCGAAATTTTAATAAGTCAAGGATTAGATGCTTACTTTACTACCACACCCATTGAACGATTACCTTATGCAAAACCATAAATTAATCCCATTAAAAATTATATCTCACTTATAAACTATTGTTTTAATTGAAACAAATTCTCAAAAATAATTTGCCCACTAAAATATGTATCGTTTGCCTACGATCTTTTACTTGGCGTAAAAAATGGGAAAAGAATTGGGAAGAGGTGAAATATTGTAGCGATAAATGTAGATTAAATAAACATAAAAAATGAACATAGGAATCATTTTTCCCCATCAGCTATTTGAACAAAATAAAATCACCTCAAAATGTGACACTATTTATTTAGTGGAGGAATATTTGTTCTTTAAACAATATAATTTTCACAAACAAAAAATCATACTTCATAGAGCAAGCATGAAGTTTTATGAAAGTTATCTGCAATCACAAAAAATTAACGTAATTTATATCCATTCCTATGATGAATTATCGGATATCAGAAAATTAATTCCATATCTTAAAACAAAAGGAATTTCAAAAATCGAATACAATGACACTACCGACTATTGGCTGGAACAAAGAATAGAAAATGCTTGTAAAACTCATAAAATAAAAGCAACCAAAAACAGTTCACCATTATTTTTAAATTCATCCGAAGAAATTGCCACTTACTTTGCGGATAAGAAACGCATGTTTCAAACCGACTTTTACAAGCATCAACGCCTAAACAAAAACATATTACTAGAAAAAAATAATAAACCCATTGGAGGCAAATGGACATATGATGACGAGAACCGATTGAAATACCCAAAAGGAAAAACACCTCCCAAAATTACTTCTTTAAAACACAATCAATTTTATGAAGAAGCAATTGAGTATACAAAAAAATATTTCCCAACTAATTACGGTGAATTAAACACGCCTTTAGTTTATCCCACCACATTTGAAGAAAGCAAAAAATGGTTAAAGGATTTTTTCAAAACACGATTTTCGGAATTTGGGCTTTATGAAGATGCCATTGTTACGCATGAGTTTATTTTAAATCATAGTGTATTAACACCCATGTTAAATGTTGGTTTGACTACCCCTAAGTTTATAATTGACGAAACCTTAGCATATGCCAGCTGCAACGAAATACCCATTAATTCATTAGAGGGTTTTATTCGTCAAATAATAGGATGGAGAGAATTTATCCGAGCCGTTTATGAGTTAAAAGGCCGAGAAGAGCGAACCAAAAATTATTGGAACTTCAAACGAAAAATTCCTGCTTCATTTTGGAATGGCACCACAGGAATAGAACCCATCGATAGCACCATCAAAAAAGTTTTAGAAACAGGCTATTGTCATCATATCGAAAGGCTAATGGTTTTAGGAAATTTTATGTTGTTATGTGAATTTGATCCCGATGAAGTTTATCGTTGGTTCATGGAATTATTTATTGATGCTTATGATTGGGTGATGGTGCCCAATGTTTATGGCATGAGTCAGTTTGCTGATGGAGGAATAATGGCTACTAAACCCTATATAAGCGGAAGCAATTATTTAATGAAAATGAGCGATTATAAAAAGGGAGAATGGCAACCTATTTGGGATGGTTTATTTTGGAGATTTATGCATACCCATCGTGATTTCTTTTTGCAGAATCCCAGATTAGGAATGTTAGTGAATACGTTTGATAAAATGAGCGATGAGAAAAAGAAAGTTCATTTAAAAAACGCATCCAACTTTCTTCATTCCCTTTAAGAAAATTCAATCAAAAAAATTTAATTAATCTACATTAAGAAGTGAGCAATGCTCAACAAAAAAATCTATTCCTGTAATAGTGGCAATGAAAATCCTTTTACCTTTATTTTGATTATTTTAATTGCATAATAAAACAATATTAAAAACTTATTTTTAAAAATCTTAGCTATGTAATTAATGTTAAATTATATAAAAACAAAAAACTAAACTTGAGTTAGTTTTATTATTGATTAAAAAACAAATAAAATGAGCACCATTAATAGCATCGGTCTTGACAAAGAGAAAGCAAAAGTTTTAGCTGAAAAGTTAAACGATCTTTTAGCCAACTATTCCATCTTTTACCAAAATACGCGAGGGTATCATTGGAATATAAAAGGTGAAAAATTCTTTGAGCTTCATTTAAAATTCGAAGAACTATACAATGACTTCCTACTAAAAATTGATGAAGTAGCCGAAAGAATTTTAACTTTAGGACACACACCCCAACATAATTATTCTAATTATCAAATCACTTCTAAAATTAAAGAAAGTGTTCAAGTAAGCGATGGAATTAAAGCAGTGGAAGATATTTTGTCCTCTTTTCAAGTTATTATCATTCTACAGCGAGAATTACTTTCTATCTCATCCGAAGCAGGTGACGAAGGAACCAATGCATTAATGAGTGATTACATTAGGATGCAAGAAAAATTAGTATGGATGTATTCTTCATTTCTTAATAAATAAAATAAATTATGGCAAACTATTTAATCATTGGCGCTTCCTCTGGAATAGGAAAAAAATTAACTGAACAGTTATCTTTATCCGGACATACTGTTTATGGAACTTATTTTAAAAATGAAACTACCTCAAAAAACGAAAGGGTTCACTATTATCCTGTAAATGTATTAGAGGAAACCATTAACCTTGATTTTTTGCCAGAAGTTTTAGATGGTGTAATTTATTGCCCCGGCAGTATTCAGCTTCGTCCATTTGAAAGAATTAAACCCATAGATTTTATTAACGATTATCAATTGCAAGTTATTGGAGCCATAAAAATAATTCAGTGTGTAGTGCCCAAATTAAAATTAAGCGAAAATGCCGCTATTTTATTATTCTCCACAGTAGCGGTTCAAATAGGTTTGCCCTATCACACGCAAGTTGCTTCTTCAAAAGGAGCTATTGAAGGTTTAACAAAATCATTGGCTGCTGAGTATGCTCCAAAAATTAGAGTGAATTGTATAGCGCCATCGCTAACGGATACACCTTTAGCTGCTGGATTATTAAGCAATGAACAAAAACGTGAAGCAAATGCACAACGACATCCCTTAAAAAGAGTGGGAACGGCAGAAGATATGGCTAATCTGGCTGAATTTTTACTCTCTGAAAAATCGAGTTGGATAACGGGACAAATTATGCATGTGGATGGAGGAATTTCTACTTTAAAGATTTAAATAAAACTAATTTTCACGCTCAACATTTTTAATAAATTTTAGATTTCATTTATTCATTTTTATGCCTTTTAATAGAACCGAACAACAAAAATATACGCTCGTAAAGGAGTTTGATTATTTTCAAATACGATTTTATCCTGCTGCAACTGTTGCAACGATAAATTCAAAAGCTAAAACGTACCGTGAGCTGGCTAGTCCAGGATTTCGCAAACTTGCTGGATATATTTTTGGTGGCAATGACGCTAATAAAAATATTTCTATGACTGCCCCTGTTCATATGGATATCAATGATTCCGTTTCTAAAATGAGCTTCGTTATGCCCTCTGTCTATGCAAAAGAAAATCTACCGCAACCCAATGATCCTTCTATAATGATTAAAAATACTCCTGATGAATATTTAGCGGTAATTAAATTTGGTGGTTATGCTTCTGATAAAAAACTAAAACTATATTCAGAAAAACTTGAAAATTTTTTAAAAGAAAAAAACATTACTACCATTGGCAATTATATTTATTTCGGTTATAATCCGCCCTACCAATTTATTAATCGCAAAAATGAAATTGTTGTTGTTATTGAATGGAAAGAATCAACAGAACATTGAATACAACTGTAAAATTTAAAACAAATAAATAACATGCAAAAAACGATTTTCGTTCTTGGAGCAACAGGGAATTTAGGAGGAAAAATTACCAAGGCTTTATTAAAAAATGGCGCAGAGGTGAAAGCCATTGTTCGACTAGAAACAAAAACAGAAAAAATAAATGAATTAAAAAAATTAGGCGTTAAAGTTTTTCAAGTAGACACTAAAAATAAATCGGAGATCAGTAAACATTTCAAAGGAGCAGATGGTGTTGTTTCTGCCTTGGCAGGTTTAAGAGAAACAGTGATTGACTCACAAAAAATATTTTTAGATGCAACTATAGAAGCCGGAGTAAAAAGATTTATTCCTAGTGATTATTCCATTGATTTTACCAACTTAAATGAAGGTGAAAACAGAAATTTGGATTTAAGAAGAGAATTTCATAGCTATTTAAATAAAGCGCCTATTCAGGCTACCACCATCTTTAACGGTCCATTTATGGATTTATTAACTACTGATATGCCTCTCATTCTTTTTAAGAAAAAACGAATTTTATGTTGGGGAAATCCCAATCAAAAATTGGAATTTACAACTACCTACAATGTTGCCGAATTTACTGCAGCAGCTGCCATGGACGACTCATCGCCTCGTTATTTAAGAATAACTGGAGATCAACTTTCCTGCAACGATTTTGTAAAATTAATGACTGAATTAAGTGGAACTAAATATAAATTATTTCGTCCTGGAGGCATTGGCTTACTAAACTTTTTTATCAAGATGACTCGCTTCTTTTCACCATCTAAAAAAGAAATTTATCCTGCTTGGCAAGGAATGCAATACATGCGAGATATGATGGAAGGAAAAATTATTTTTCAGAAATATTCCAATGATAGATATCCTGAGATTAAATGGACAACCGTAAAAGAATTTTTATTAAAAGAAGCAAATCTGAAATAAGGAAAATGAAGTGGAAGCAAGAAGATGCCCAAGACATTGAGTTGAGGCTTGTATTCTTCAATGAGGTTTGCGAGAAAAATATACCTGGCAACTTCAAGTAAACTGCCTTGCATATCCAACCGAGATAGGGGCTTAACACGTCCCTTTTTCTATTTATACTCATCTGCCGATACATTAATTCAAAAGAAAAAAAGAAAAAAAAATGAAATCGCACTTCAAGGTGCTTGAATCAGGGAATGCAAGGTTTTTGCTAAAAAAATAATACCTGACATTTACAAAACAATTAAAAATGGAAGGAAGGATTATAAGTGTTTAAAGAAACATTACAGAGTGGTAGAAAACGGAGGGTGGAGGTTATTTTTGCAAAACCCACATGGCTTGACCTTGAATAAACGATAGGCAAGCACCTAAATTTGTTTTATTTTTTATTCTTTCCTCTTTGAAATCAATAAATTATACTAAATTTGAAACAATTGTTTTGTTGGTAAATAGCCTAACCATTTAATTATAAATTGATTTGAATTAAATATATTTTTATGCCTAAACTGATTTACAATTTCTCAGAATATAAAGAAATTAAAGGGGATAATTTTAACATTTTACTGGATGCTATAACAAACAGCTCAGGCAAAAAAGTAAATCAAATACTTTTGAGCGATTTTATTCTTGAAGAACCAAATGGTTATGAATTGAATCATGGAATTTATATTTTCAAGAAAGGGACTGAAAATATATATATTGGTAAAGCAAGTTCCAGACCTTTTATTGAAAGAGTTCCTGCACATTTGGATATTAGAAGAAATGGTTGGATGAATAATATGCTCAAATATCTTTCAAAAGATAGTGACCCTAAAAATTACCTCAAAGAAAGTTTAGATGTTATAGAAAATTATGAACTGCTATTAGTGCTTTTTAAAACTGAGGATTGTACTACAGATAAAATATCAGAAGCAGAGCGCTTCTTAATAGATAACACCAATTGTTTAAATAAGAAAAGGAGAAAAAAATGAGAAGTTTTATACTAACTATATGTTCAATTCTTTACATAGGTAATGTTGGATTTAGTCAATGCTATTGGGCGAAAGGATTTGGCGGTAGCGGTACAAGCATGGAAGTGGGTTATTCTGTTAAAACTGATGAAGCTGGAAATATTTATGTAGCAGGTACTTTTCAGGGAACCGTAGATTTTAATCCTGATATTGGCACTAACAATTTAACGTCTGTTGGAGGAATTGATATTTTCATTTGTAAGTATGATTCGAATGGGAACTTTATTTGGGCCAAAAGTTTTGGTAGTACTGTTAGTGATTATTGTAAATCCATTTTCGTAGACTTTCAGGGGAATGTATATGCGACTGGCTATTTCCAATCAACAACAGATTTTGATCCTGGGACCGGCACTTTCACTTTGAGTTCTTCAGGATCGTCTGATATTTACATTACCAAATTGGATTCGAATGGAAACTTTATTTGGGCAAAAAAAATGGGTGGTACTGGTTTTGATTCTGGATACTCCATTACAATTGACGGCAACAACAATATTTTAATAACCGGTACCTTTTCTGGGACAGTTGATTTTGATCCGGGAACATCAATAATTAATTTAATATCATCTGGCTCTCAAGATATTTTTATCAGTAAGTACGACAATAATGGAAATTATTTATGGGCCAGAAAAATTGGTGGATCATTTAACGATTTGGGAAATTCTATTGTAACTGATGCAAATTTTAATGTGTATACAACCGGCAGTTTTGCTGGAATTGCAGATTTTGATCCTGGAGTTGGTACTTTCAATATTACCTCTGCAGGTTCTCAATCTGTCTATGTAAATAAACTAGACCCAAGCGGCAACTTTGTTTGGGCTAAATCAATGGGTGGTGCAGGCTCTGGAGCTAACCAAGGAAATGGCATTGCTTTGGACGCTTTATCAAACATCTTTTTAACGGGTTATTTTTCGTCAACAATTGATATTGATCCAAATTCTGGAGTTTATAATTTGACTTCATTAGGCAGTCAGGATTCTTTTAACTGTAAATTGGATAACGGCGGGAATTTAATTTGGGCAACTCAAACTGGCGGTACCTCATTAGATATGGGGAATGCAATAGTGATTGATAATTCATCAAATATTTACACAACCGGTTATTTTGGGAATTCCGTAGATTTTGACCCGAGTGCAGGTGTATATAACTTAACCTCTCAAGGAGTACAGGATACATACATATATAAATCAGATTCGAATGGAAATTTAATTTGGGCAAAAAAAATGGGTGGTACTGGAAATGACCAGGGAAATTCCATATGTTTAGATACGCTTTCAAATATAATCTCTACCGGAAATTTTTCGAACAGCGTCGATTTTAATCCTGATCTTGGCACTTTCAATCTGACTTCTGCAGGAAATATTGATGTTTATCTTCATAAAATTAATCAGTCTTATCAAAAACCTTTAGTTTCTTCAAATGGCCCTTTAAATTTTTGTGTTGGTAATTCAGTATCATT
>JBIPLT010000008.1:0-31987 GCA_044368255.1 Flavobacteriales bacterium | reverse complement strand
TCTTCTAAATAATTTACTGCTGAAAGAATTTTTGAAAGAACTAATTCAGCATAATATAAACCTCTCTCTTGTTAGATGAGTTGAACAGAGCGTTTAAGTTGTTCCATTGCCGTTTTTGACCAAATTACTTCAACCACTTTTTCGACATTTTTTTAACTTGTTCATGAGTGTAAACGCGCCCGGCTTTGAAATCATCCTCAGATTTTTCAATATCATTTAATAAAGCTAATTGCTCATATACTTCTTCCAGTGTGGTTTTGGATCTTACTTTTTCAGCAATCTCTAACAATGATTTTTTGATTTTAGCACAACTCATAATTTAAATACTTTGATTAAAAATATAGGAATTACATAAAGGAAAAGCAAATATTTTCATTATTTACTAACCACAGAAATCTCCTCTCCCTTCACCCATTTCTCCAGTAGCTTTTCATTGGTAGAAATTTCTGCGATACGATAATCAGAAGCGGCATTGAAAGCATCAGAATAAATGGTTTTTTCGAAAACAACGCCTTCTGCTTCGATGTAATTGGAGTGTATGAAATATAATTCTTTATTTCGAAAAAGTAAGAATCCAACATGGAAATCCAATCCCACGAAATATAAACCCTCTTGTTTTTCTGCAACGAATATTTTTTGAAGTTGGGTTGAATTTACTTCGTAATTTTCTACTGAATCACCTGTTGCAATCGTCTTTGCTTCATTGAGCGGATTTTGTTGGGCTAGTTTATATCGATTCACATTAAATCCTGCATGTTTCATTATGGTAGAAACAAAATATCCGCAGGCGATTGCTCCTTTTTTTGGCGTTTCGGTATAGCCATTAAAATCCCAAGGCGTACCGTACCAAAAAGGCAGAAGCTGATTAAGAATCAAATTTTCCAATTCTCGTTTTATCACAGTATCAGCAGAATTTTTTAAATTATTTTTTAGCGGTGTTGAAGTAAGTTTTGTGGTATTGTAATCTTTTCCGGGAGTGAAATTTATTTTTAAAGCAATTGTATCTACAATAGAAGAATCAATTTCTGGAAGGCGAATGGTATCTATGTTATTTTTCTTTTGATTGGAATCAATGGATGATTTAACTTCTGTTTTAGAGGAGCAGAAGGAGAAGAGGAGAAGGGAAATGACAATGAGGAATTTGAAAGGCATGAACGAATATACAAAATTTCACCTTTCCTCTCCCTGCCCCCTCTAAAGGGGGATATCAGTCTTCGATAGGAAAATCGGAGTTAAATAGTAATATTAGTATTTAAAATGAGCGTGCTCCTAAGCTGAAGATTCAACGCAAGCGTAAGCGAATTCATCCGTGAAAATCAAAAAACACATTGGTATTTCATCCGTGTAATCTGTGAAAATCTACTCCCTGTGGTCGTGAGAAAAGTTGTGGCAAAAAATCTTCTCCTCCTCCCTCTGCCTTCACACTTTCTTTCGCACCCCCCCTCCAAAGGGGGATATTAGTCTTCGCAACAAAAATTCAACAAGAATAGTTACATCAAAACTCACAATTCTTAGGTGTTCTTGGAAAAGCAATCACATCACGAATATTCGTCATCCCGGTTACGAAAAGAACCAATCTTTCAAATCCTAAACCAAAACCTGCATGTGGACAAGTTCCAAATCTTCGTGTATCCAAATACCAAGACATTTCCTCTACAGGAATATGTTGGTCTTTCATTTTTTGTTCAAGAATTTCAAAGCGTTCTTCACGTTGTGATCCGCCTACAATTTCTCCAATACCAGGAAATAAAATATCCATAGCTCGAACCGTTTTTCCATCTTCATTCAATCGCATATAAAATGCTTTGATTTCTTTTGGATAATCTGTTAGAATAACTGGTTTTTTGAAATGTTTTTCTACTAAATATCTCTCGTGCTCACTCTGTAAATCGGTTCCCCAATTTTCAACAGGATATTGGAATTTTTTCTTTTTCTGGTGATCCGATTTCATTAAAATATCCACCGCTTCGGTATAGGTCAATCGCTCGAAATTATTTTCTACACAGAATAAAAGTTTTTGCATCAAATCTAATTCAGATCTTTCGTTTTGTGGTTTTTGTTTTTCTTCTTCGAGTAATCGTGTTTTTAAAAACTCAATATCATCCGCACAATTATCCAATGCATACTTGATTACATATTTCAACATTTCCTCGGCTAAATCCATATTATCGTTGAGGTCGTTGAAGGCTACTTCTGGTTCTATCATCCAGAATTCTGCTAAGTGACGAGCTGTATTCGAATTCTCTGCTCTAAAAGTGGGACCAAATGTATATACTTCACCAAATGCCATTGCCCCTAATTCTGCTTCTAATTGTCCAGAAACGGTTAGGTTGGTCATCTTACCGAAAAAATCTTCTTTGTAATTTACTGTTCCATCATCATTCAAAGGAGGTTTGGTATCACTCAAAGTAGAAACGCGAAACATTTCTCCTGCGCCTTCTGCATCACTCGCAGTGATGATAGGTGTATGCATGTAAACAAATCCTTTATCGTTAAAAAATTTATGAATGGCATAACCTAAAGCGTGACGTACTCTGAAAACCGCAGAGAACGTGTTGGTACGAAAACGGAGATGTGCAATTTCTCGTAAAAACTCTAAACTATGACGTTTAGGCTGCAATGGAAATTTCTCTGCATCCGAATCTCCAATAATTTCTACTACATCTGCTTTGATTTCTACTGCTTGTCCTTTAGCAGGAGAAGGAATCAATTTTCCTGTCACAGAAACACAAGCACCCGTAGTGATTCGCTTCAAAATTTCTTCAGAAGTATTATTAAAATCAACAACAGCTTGAATATTATTTATGGTTGAACCGTCATTTATACTAATGAAAGTATTGCTTCTGAAAGTGCGCACCCAACCTTTTACTACAACGGTTTGTTCTTTGGGTTCTGTGGCTAAGAGTTCTTTGATTTTTATTCTTTTCACGGGAAGTAATTTTAGGCAAAGATAATTGTTTTGGGGAAAGGCAAAAGCGATGAGGCAAAAGGCAAGAGGGAGAAAAGCATTAAGATTGAACAGCCTATGGTCTGATTTGTTTTTTGAGTTAGCCTTTTCTGCTCTCTTGCCTCATGGCTTTTACCTTTTGCCTTCTTCAAGTGCACCCTTTTGCGAATATTTGGTCAATAGAACAGGAAGAACCTGTTTTTAATATTATTGCTAATTTGTCTTTTCGCAGGAAAATTATCGGCACAAGACTTGACCCAAAGGTGAAAGGAAGGATTTCGGATGCTGTATTGGATCTACTCTTGCCAAGCGCGACTATTTTTGATTTATCAGAGACAAATTTTAAGAAGTGTATGAGATGAGTTTTATTCCGATTATTAGTGATAAGGTGGAGTTTTAATACCTCCGTCTCTGAGAATCGACACCTCCCCTAAAATAAAGGGAGGATTAATGTGCTAATTGGTCAATTTGCTAATTAGCTAATGAAAGAAAAAAAATACAAAATATAGATTATATTTTCTACAAATTTTTAGTTAAACCAAAGGTAAAAGGTGATTAAATCAACTCTCCCTCTGCATCAAAAAATTTGCCAATGAAATAAGGGGCTGTTTTTTTTCAGTAGAAACATTTATTTTTTCTAAATGATTCATCGCGGAATCAAAATATTTTTTCATTTCTATTTCAGCTAATGATTTCACTTGATATTTATCATAAAGTGACATTACTTGCTGGATCTTATTTTCGTGATATAAGTGCAATAATGATTCTAGATGTTTTTTATCGAAATCGTTTACTAATTCTACTGTTTTAAGGAGTAAGAATGTTTTTTTATTGGAAGCAATATCACCGCCTACTGTTTTTCCGAACTTATCGGGGTCTGCATATACATCTAAAATATCATCGTGTAGTTGGAAGGCAAGACCTAAATTAATTCCAAACTCATAGATATGTTGGTAATCATCTTTAGAAGCGTTGGCTAAAATGGCTCCAATTTCTAAACTTCCGCCTAATAGAACAGCTGTTTTCAAACGAATCATTTCAATGTATTCAGCTATAGTAACATCATTTCTAATTTCAAAATCCATGTCCATGACTTGGCCTTCGCAAACTTCTAACGCTGTTTGATTAAAAACATTTAATGCTGATTTCAGATTTTCTATTGGAGAATCCATCATTAATTTATAGGATTCAATCAACATAGCGTCTCCTGCTAAAATAGCAGTATTGGTATTCCATTTTTCATGAACTGTTGCTTTTCCCCTTCGCAAGGCAGCCTTGTCCATTATATCATCATGTACCAATGAAAAGTTATGAAAAAGTTCAATTGCTAGAGCAGGGGAAACTACATTTTTATGATCTCCTCCAAACATTTCATGACTCATCAAAAGAAGCACTGGTCGCATTCTTTTGCCTCCCAGATCAAGAAAATATCGAATAGGTTCGTATAAATTTTCTGGATGTTGCGGAAATTTTAATTCTGCAATTTTCCTTTCGATAGCATACTGATAAATTTCCAGTTCGCGCATTAATCTAAATTTAAAAGATAATTTCCATACCCACTTTTTAAAAGCGGTTGAGCAATTTCATGCAGTTGTTTTTTATTGATGAATCCCATTTTATAGGCTGTTTCTTCAATACACCCCACTTTTAATCCTTGACGCTCTTCTATTACTTGAACAAATTGCCCTGCTTGCATCAACGAAGCAAAAGTGCCTGTATCTAACCAAGCGGTACCTCTATCTAGAATTCCCACTTTCAATTTTCCCATTCGTAAATATTCTTTATTTACATCGGTAATTTCATATTCGCCACGCGCAGATGGCTTCAGTTTTTTTGCAATTTCTACTACCGAATTGTCATAGAAATATAAACCAGGTACTGCAAAATTAGATTTAGGTTGCGATGGTTTTTCCTCTATAGAAATTGCTTTCATTTCTTTATCAAATTCCACTACACCATATCTTTCAGGATCGGAAACATGATAAGCGTAAACTACTCCTCCATCTGGATTACAGTTTGCTTTTAAGGTTTGTTCTAAACCAGATCCATAGAAAATATTATCACCTAAAATCAATGCCGCTTTTTCTTTTCCAATAAATTTTTCTCCCAATACAAATGCTTGTGCCAACCCATTGGGTACTTCTTGCACTTGGTAAGAAAATTTGCAACCAATACGCGATCCATCACCGAGTAATTTTTCGAAATGAGGTAAATCGTGCGGAGTAGAAATAATGAGAATTTCATTGATGCCAGCACTCATTAATGTAGAAAGCGGATAATAAATCATTGGCTTATCAAAAACGGGCATGAGTTGTTTACTCACAGCAAGAGTTAGTGGATGTAATCTGGTTCCGGATCCACCGGCTAAAATAATTCCTTTCATCAAAAAATAATTTTATAATTTTTTAGGAATCTGTTTTATCGGCAGTTCCTTCAATTTTTTTAATCTCTAATTCTGATAATTCAATATCAATTTCTTCATCGAATATATCTAAGTAAGGTTCTTTCATTGCTTTTATATTGACGAATTTATTCAATGTCATCAATAATGTTGGAAGAATTACTAGGTTACAAACCATGGCCACTCCGAGCGTAATGGACAGTAAAATTCCTAATGCTTTTGTTCCGCCAAAATCAGAGAATATGAAGACACTAAATCCTGCAAAAAGAATGATAGAAGTATAAATCATACTCACACCTGATTCACGAATAGATTCAATAGCGGCTTCTTTCACGGTCATTCCGCCTTTTAATTCTTGACGGTATTTAGCAAGATAATGTATGGCATCATCCACAGAAATTCCCAAGGCAATACTAAAAATCAAAATAGTGGAAGGCTTAATAGGAACACCGAAGAATCCCATAATAGCTGCGGTAATAATTAAAGGAAAAATATTGGGAACCATTGTAATTAATACCATTCGAAAAGAACGGAATAATAAGGCCATTAGCAAGGAAATAGAAATGATGGCATAGATAATACTACTTAATAGATTATCTACCATGTAATGCGCGCCCTTAGCAAAAACCACACTGGTTCCAGTGATGTAAACTTTATAAGAACAATCAGAGATAGCTTTTTTTAATTGAGCATTGAAATCTTTTTTTCTATGAATTAAATTGAAGTTATTTTCATCTGCATCGATTTTTGCAATTAACGAGGTGTCTTCGGTCGTATAATGATCTTCTAAGGCGTATTTAATTCTTCCATTCAAGTCATATAATTCAGCGAGTAGTTTATCTTTTTCCGAATCCTTGATTCCTGAGGAAATAATGTTTTTATAAAGACTAGAAATTTTTTCTTTTTCAGGATTAAAAGTGGTATCCGCAATATAACTTACTTTTTCTTGGAGGGCTTCTATTTCGAATGTGCCCAAATCGGCTGCTTGCATAGTAATACGCGTTTTGATTTCTGCTGAATCCCGAAATCCTTTTAAGGCGTTTACCTGTTTTTTACTTTTATTATTTGGATTCTTTTCAAAATATTTTTGTAGATATACTTGATCTCGTTTAGTAGGAATCACATATTGTTCAGGATCCCCTCCATAAAATGCTTGATTTAAAAATTTAGTAGCATCTACCAATGAAATGGATGCTGAAAGATGGTCTATTTTTGATAGTGCAACTTGAAATGCTTCAATTTTTTCTAGCGTTTTATTTTGGCGTAATTGTCCTTTTTTCTTAGTGTCAATCACAATTTCGAAAGGAATGGTTCCACCAAAATTATCTTCTATAAATCGTAAATCTTTTAAAACTTTTGATTCTGGCGAAAGGTCGCCTGTAATTTGTCCTTCGGTTTTCATCATGTTAATTCCAATGATTCCAACAACCGTAACCACTATCATTGTTCCATAAACTAAAATGGCTCTTTTAGTGGCTAAATTTATTAGAAGCTGAATGACAACACCCACCCATTTACGTTCAAGATGTTTAGTCTGTTTTACCGATGGAGGAGAAACATAGCTCAATATAACTGGAATGATAATAATAGAAGTAATAAAAAGAGCGAAGACATTGATGAAGGCAACAATTCCAAACTCAATCATTTTTTCACTGGTGGTAAAAACGAATGTACCGAATCCCGCTGCAGTGGTGGCATTAGTAAGAAAGGTAGCGATTCCAATTTTTTGAATGACATTGTAAATGGCTTTAATTTTATTTTCGCACTTCATATATTCCTGTTGGAATCTATTAAGTAGATAAATACAATTAGGTACTGCAATAACCGTTATCAGAGGAGGGATTAAAGCCATCAAAGAAGAAACCTCATAACCTAATGTGGCCATGGTTCCAAAAGACCAGACTATACCAATGGCAATTTGCACCGTACATATTAAAACAATCCGAATAGAGCGAAAGAAAATATAGATAATGAGTAGGCTCATTAATGCAGATAAACCAAGAAATAGTCGCATTTCACCTCTTAGTGTATCGAAAAGAACAGTACGGATATAGGGCATTCCCGAATGGTGAATTTCAGGAAAGATGTCTTGGTATTTATCGGTTATATTTACAATTTCGTCAACGGTTGTTCCCCTATTTTCAGAATTAAACTTTTTTGGGTCTATAAACACCATCATTAATGATGCACCCGTTTTTTCATTGTATAATTTTCCATTATAAAACGGAAGCGAATGAATGATTTCTCTTATACTATCTGCATGTTTTTGTGACCTTGCACCTTTAGGAGAAACGGGTTTTAGATTGAACTTTTTAAGCGAATCGTCCTTAACAATATTGTACATGTGTGCTACGGAAAACACCGAATCAACACCTTCTACTTTTTTTATTTCTTGACCTAATTCATACCAAGCATTAAACTTTTTAAGTTGGTAAAGATTTTTATCCTTAACACCAATAACCATGACCATTCCATCTTCACCGAATTCTGATTTCAGATTATTGTAAACAATCATACTAGAATCTTTACCCGGAATCATATCACCGAATTTATGATTCACATGTAAATAGAAAATGGCCATATAACCCCAAAAAGCAGTTAAAGCCAATATCCCAATTAGTAAAGAGAGACGATTATGTAAAACGAAATGTGCAATCCTGCGCCACATATAGACAATTAATAGAATGCAAAGTAAATAAAAAATAGATGTGTTTCTTAGGAAATCAACCTAAAGCCATACTAAGACTGATTTTAATCGTAAAATTCTCTTTAAAATAAGGAAATTGATAGTGTCCCCAGCGATAAAAGAAGCCAATACCAAAACCTGAACCATTTGATTTTAAAAGGTTATCTATTACCATTCCAGATTCAATATAAATTTTGTTTAGTGCAGTAAACGCTAAGTTTTGGTGTCTATTAGCAGCATTAAGCTGACCATAAATCATGGCATTGGTTACTGATAATAGCGGTTGGAATTTTTTACCATGGATAATAGGTTTTGGCAACCGATAACGAAAATGTAGGCTGGCGAATTGATCGGCTAAAAACTCATTTAAGCGCATGGTTTCAAAACCATCCATGGAAAAAACAGTCATTTTTTTAATAGGCTTGTAAGTTCCTGAAGGGTTAAAGAGTAAATGATAGGGAGCATTTCCCCAGGCTTTACCAGCGGATAAAGAAAAATAGAAGGTTCCTTTCGTGACAGAGGAGACTGTATAATCCGTTTTAAGAGTTACTCTTTGGTAATCATATTCAGAATTATAAATTCCCTTTAATCCCTTTGTATAGCGCATAGTGACCATTGGGTATTTTGTTCCTTTAGATAAAAATCCAAAGGGAGTTTCAATAAATTTTTCATGTAAAGCCATTTTAATCTCAACACCCGTTTCTGCTAACTGATATTCGTCATCTAAAAATGAAATGGCTTCATTTAAGGGAGTGATATACTGGTAATTTTTAAAAGCTTTTCTAAATTGATAGTTGACAAATGGAGTAAATTTAAAATGCTTTAAAGCTCTAAAAGAAAAACGGCTTTCATATTTTAAAACAGAATCAAATCGATTTAAAAAAAGGTTGGAATATCCCTGAGTGAATAAGTAGCGATTTTTTTCAAAACTTCTCACCATAGAGGCAGATTCAACATCTTGTTGGATGGAAATATTTAATTCTATTTGTTTCTTTTTCGAAAAAATGATATTTAAATCTGACCCATATTTCCAAGCACGATCAGTAAACCCATAGGCTAAATATCCACCAATTGAAAAATAGCGCGATATTTTATGATTAGTTCTTAAAGCTAATCCTAATCTAGCTCCTTCGTATTCGTTGTAATGGATTAATTTTGTAATATCCCAATCCATAAATCTAATAGGTACGCAACCTATGAACAATGACTGAAGTGCTACTATTTTTTTATCTAGTTTATTCGCTTGTCCAATACTATCTACGATTCTATAAGTTTCAATTTCTTTGAAAGTCAAAGAATCGGAGCGATATCGATTTAAATTATTGGAAGAAATAGTTTCAATTTCTTTATCAACGGCTAATTCAATTTCATCAAAATCACTTTTGGTAAAGGTTGGGTTGATGAGAATATTTTCAATTTTTCCATACGATAAGCCAATCATTGAAAACCCTTCAATTTGTACCTCGTAAAGTAAAATTTTTGACTTTAGTTCTTCTGGAAACCATTGCTGATTATTGATCTTTTTATATTTTTGAGAAACTTTAATCCCAAACCCTTTTTCTTTTGATTCGCTGGGTTCTGCCTTCACTGTATAGAGGGCATACCCATCTGTATGAATTTGTAAAATTCCTGTCATTGAACGTTCATCATTTTTTTTCTTAGGATAAAATGAAATGGAATAGACGGTGTCGTTAGCAAGTAAAATGGTATCTTTTAAAATAAATTGATAGTGATTTAAGCCTGCTTTACTAATAGGTCCAATATATTTTATCTCGCCTAAACTAATTTCATCGTGATAAAAATGGAAAGATTGAAGTTGCGTGCTTAATAAACTAAAAGCGGGAGAATTAAAACCCGATATCTTAGAGGCTTGTATGGTTTCTTTGTTTTTATTTTTGGAAGCATATTTTTTTTCTGTAACCGACTCCA
Source organism: Flavobacteriales bacterium (assembly GCA_044368255.1). Lineage (GTDB taxonomy): Bacteria > Bacteroidota > Bacteroidia > Flavobacteriales_D > UBA2798 > CAMBFX01. Next base: position 22,024 of record JBIPLT010000008.1, on the reverse strand, counting down.
TTAAAAAAATATGTTGTTTTTCCATGAATTCTAAGGTTTCCTTATCATCCTTATTGATACTTCCTGAATTTATTTTATTAGATAAAATTAAACTATCTGCTTCTATGGTAAAAAGTAATTTATTATAGGAAGTATATTGAAATTGACAATTTTTTTCTGGATTATTTATATCACGATTCTGAAGCACTTTTTCCATCAAAACTAAAGCAGGATTGGGTCCTGAAATGACCATCGCTTCATTTAATTCAATTCCTGAATTTTTTAAATAGATTTTATAAAATCCTTCTTTATCTATGAGAATTTCTTTTTTCTCAAATCCAACATAAGATAAAATGAGGATAGATGGAATTTGTTTTATTTCTAAATTAAATTTTCCTGAAATCTGAGTAGAAGTTCCATTAGAAGTTCCTTTCACCGAAATATTTACAAAGGGCAAAGCTTCATGGCTTATGCTATCATATACAATTCCCTGAAGATGAATCTGAGCTTGAGTAACAAGTCCACTAAAAAGTAAGCACACGAAAACGATTTGTCTCAACATTTTACAAAAATAGGCATTCAATTCAGATAACAGTTACGAATAAATTGTGAATATATTTTAACCATTTCTTCATTTAACTCAATAGGTTTATTTGCATCTTTGTCGCCTCAAAAAGAATTTATGCAAAAAGGAATAATTTTATCGCTGTTATTGTTTCCAGGAGTTTTAATGGCACAGGAAACCGAATTAAAGGAAACAGCTGTTAAAGCAGAAGTAAAAGTGGTAGAAAGAGCAGATGGTTGGCTTAAAGGTGGATTAGGAACGTTTACCTTTTCTCAAGTATCTCTTACGAATTGGGCTGGAGGAGGACAAAATTCTGTTGCGGCAAATGCATTTGCCAACCTTTTTGCAAATTATAAGAAAGGAAAATCAGTTTGGGATAATAATTTAGATGTGGCTTATGGTGTCATTCGCCAAGGGAATGGAAATTTTATTAAAAGTGATGATAGAATAGATTTTATGTCGAAATATGGTAGAGCGGCTATTAAAAAATGGAATTATGCAGCTTTGTTGAATTTTCGCACACAAATGGCTCCAGGGTATGATTTAAGTAGTCCAACTTCAAGAGTAAGAATTTCTGATATTCTTGCACCAGCGTATGTGATGATTTCATTAGGAATGGATTATAAACCAAATGAGAATTTTACTTTTTTTCTTTCACCGGTAACCGGAAAAATTACCATTGTTAACGATCAACCCTTGGCTGATGCGGGTGCATTTGGAGTGGCAAAGGCAATTTATGACCAAAATGGTTTATTGGTTTCTTCTGGAGAAAAAATAAGAACAGAGTTTGGAGGCTATATGAAAGTTTCATTTAAGAAAGACTTATGGGAAAATGCAGTTTTTGCCACTAAATTGGATTTGTTCTCGAATTACGCCAACAACCCAAAGAACATTGATATATTCTGGGATAATTCATTATTGATTAAGGTTGGAAAATACTTAGGAGTGAATTTTGGATTCACATTGGTTTATGATCATGATATTCAAATTGGCGTAGATCAAAATGGAGATGGAATCATTGAGGCAACAGGACCACGTACTCAAATGAAACAAGTTTTTGGTTTCGGATTATCTTATAAACTATAAATCTCGATGCTTAAAGCACCCATTATACTAGCTGTACTATTTTTGGCTTTTGTTTTCGCAGCTTTTTGGTTTAGCAATTCCTTAAACGAAAAAGTAAAAGAGCAATTACCCATAATTAATCCAAATGATGTAAATCCCGAGTTGGTAGATGAGGCGATGCAGGGAGTGGGGCAAGGTCACACCATCCGTTATTTTGAATTAAAAAATCAATTAGGAGAAACCGTAACAGGCAAAGAGTTGGATGGAAAAATTTATGTGGCCGATTTTTTCTTTACTACGTGCGGTGGAATTTGTCCGAAAATGACCAAACAAATGGTGCGCATTCAAAATGAATTTAAAGATAACGATCGAGTGATGTTGGTTTCACATACCGTTACTCCTGAGCATGACACCGTGGAAGTAATGAAGAAATATGCGGATAAATATAATGCTGATCATGCGAAATGGCTTTTTCTAACTGGAAATAAAAAGGAGATTTATGGATTAGCACGCAGAGCCTATTTTATTGTTAAAGCAGCGCAAGAGGGCGAAGATGATGGTAGCGGATCTGACTTTATTCATACCGAGAATTTTGTTTTAATCGATGCTAAAAAAAGGATTAGGGGTTATTATAGCGGTATTCGAGAGTCGTCAGTGGATAGTTTGATGAATGATATTAGACAATTATTAGAAGAATAATTAACAGCTGTTAACAAGCTCCTGTGGATATTGAACTTAACTCAAAGAAAACATTTTTATTTTAAAGCGTATTTTTGAAAATTCGAAATAGCAATGAGTCATTCGAGACAAGACCTTATGAAAACGAAAACATCTATTTTACCGGTTAGTATAAACGATTTGAGAGATAAATATTTCTCAGGTCAACTACTTTCGAAAGAAGAGAAATTGGCGTTGATGAATTATGATCAATATCGAGTTAATTATTTGAATGATTCAACAGACGAAGATCAATTCCAAAAAAGATATTTAGAATTACAAGCAAAAGCAAATCTTACTCATTACAGCGAGTTTTTAAAAGAGTCTTACACCTAGTTAGAATCTTCTCTTAATTCTAAACAACAAAAAGAAAATTCAGACGTTAAGAAGTTAAACGAAGAGATTATGTTTCTATCGCAATTTATTCAACGGATGAACAACTATATCAACCAGAATTGGGGATGGTTTTTTACCAATGGGATGAAAGATCCTTACGAAGAAGGAAAATACTTTAATCATTAAATAATACAACGGCTCGAGAGGGTCGTTTTTTATTTCTAAGAATTATTATTGAACAATGATTTTAAGCATATACATTCTGGTTTCACCAATTGCTCTTAACGAATAATTTCCAGGAGCTAATCCATGAGTTGCAAAATTTTCTCCACTTTGTATTTTCTGTTTAGATACATTTTTACCATTCATATCATAAATTTCTAAAGTAAATTTATCCTTGCTTCCATCTGAAAAACTTAATTGACCGTTTTCACAAACTGGATTCGGAAAAATACCAGCTACGTAAGTTGGAGTATTTTCGGCAATAGAAACGGTGGAGAAATTTAAATTGATATTATCTAAATAAATGGCCTGACCATAGTAACCATGATTTACAAAGGCTACTAATACATTCGAGCCATTGTAAGAAGATAAATCAATTGAATCGGTTCTCCATTGAGTATTCGTTGGTTCAAATATACCTGCAGTATAATTTGGAGCGGTAGCTAATGTGCTTCCGCCTTTTTTATATACTTCTGACCAGGTAATTCCACAATCATTGGATATTCTCACCGAAAGTGTATCTGAATTTGCACCACTGTACATGGCAAATGCAATATCGAATTTTAAAGTTTTATTCGTTGCAGCATCTAAATCCACAGCCGAATACATCCATGATTCTTCTCCTTCTGCATAGAAATTGTAATTATCAAATAGGGCACTGCTTGAACTATTTCCATAACCACCAAAAGAATTATTTAACAACCATTGTCCACCATCTGGCTCTGCATCCATAAACCAATTAGTGGGTAGAAATCCATTTTGAAATCCTTCAGTGATAAAATTTCCAGGTATAAATTCTGTTACAGTAATTGAAATTGTATCTGAATCTTCTTGACCAGCCGAATCCGTTACGGTTAAATAGATCGGATAAGTTCCAGGGGTACTATAAGTAACGACTGGGTTTCTTTGCGTAGAATTGGCTGGATTGCCACTCGGAAAATTCCATTCCCAACTAGCCCCAGAATGATTCAACATTGAATGATCTTCGAAATAAAAAGTATCCAAAGCGCAAAACTGATTAGCGTTTAATTGGTTCACCATTGCTTTTGCTATTGGGTAATTTGGAGTATCATAAAAATCATTTTGCCAAATTCCTTTTCCATAAGTTCCGATTCGAATTTTTCCATCGCGATAAAATGGTTTGGCAATATTTGATTTTAATAATGCGGGAAGATTATTATTTACTTCTTCCCAATCAGGCATAGAAGCATTGCGATAATATACACTTCGCTCGGTAAAAACATAAAGACCACCACTAGTTGCACCAATAGGTGAAATGTATAAAACATTTTCTCCGTTTAAAGTAGTAGTGGATAAATTGGTCCAGCTACTCCCTCCATTGGTAGATGTATATATTTTTTGATTATTTCCTCCAGATGGATAGCCAATCCAAAGTGTATTTTCGTCCTCAGGACTTAAGGCAATTAAAATTCGATTGCTATTTCCAGAAGGAAGAGTTATGGTATTCCAGTTTGCCCCACCATCCATTGTTTTCCAAAGATAGCCGGTAGATCCTGAAGCAGGACGTTGACTTACATACATCACATTTTCATTACTACGAGAAATTTCGATATGATGCACTTTGGCATTTACATTTGTGCCAAATGCTTTTAATAAACTAAATGAATAAGGCGTACTACTTTCAGATTTCCATAATTTATTTTCATTACCAAGAAAAATTTCATTGTAGCAAGAAGGTAAATATTCCATCTCACTGGATTCGGCATACCAATAGCTCTCATTGGGATACATGGATACTGAAAAATTTTGAATGGGATCACCAATATTGTCGGGTATAATTCGCCCAGCTAATTCAGAGTTAACTACTTTTCGATTTTCTCCTCTGTTTACATACCCTGAAGCTGGTTCTGCTCCACCTAATTGTAAGAAATTTCCGTAATTATAATTTTCAAGAAAAGCCATATTTCCATTGTGATAAGCACCTCCGGTCATTACATCTTCATTCCATCCAACATCAAATCCCCAGAGTTCCATTCCATGAACACCATCCATCATCACATTATTATCAGTAGTAAAAAAATCATTGGAGAAATAAATTCCACCATCGTTAGTTATCCACGCTCCATTTGATCCTACTCTAAAATCTTGCATATCCACATGCATATCTAAACTTCCACCAACATATCCTGCCATAGGAGAAAAAGATGCTGCGCCATCTACAGAACGATATAAATTTAATCCACCTACTAAAATCTCATCTGCATTTACTGGAGAAGCCATGATAGCGCAATTGTAATATCCTTGATGGTAAGTCCATGCAGGATAACCATAAGCTAAATTTAAATGTGAAGCAGTATAGGGGCCACCAACTGGAGTACTTGGCAATGTCCAAGAATCACCACCATTATTGCTTTTGTAAATACCGATATAACCAAAGTCATTTGATTTCGAATCTCCAATGAGATACGCATAAATTCTATTGGCGTTGGCAGGTGTAACTGCTAATCTTCCTCCCATGTCTACTCGTGCAGGATCAGCGGAAGAATACCAACCCGTATTTTGCACGATGAAACTAATTCCACCATTGGTAGAACGAAGAAATTCACAGATATCAAGCGTAGGATTATTTTTTAAAATATAAACGGTATCAGAAGCACCGGGTTTTGTTTTTACATCATAACATTTATCTCCATAAATTTGATTCCATGTGGCACCACCATTGGTTGAAGTAAAAAAACCATTATCAGAAGCAACAAAAATATTTTGTGTATTGATAGGGTCAAAATGAATTTCATTGGCATAAAATCCAGCCGAAGTTAACGAAGTCGTCCAGCTAGCTCCACCATTCGTGCTTTTTAAAATATATCCGTTTGTTCCAGCAAAAACGATATTTTCATTGGCAGGATCAGACGCAATAGCTCCAATACTTCCTGTTGAAAGAGAAAAACTAACGCAGATCCAATTATTTCCTCCATCGATGGATTTAAAAATATCACCTGGCTCAGTTCCGCAATACAAAACATTGGGATTATTTATATTTTCATTAATGCAATATACATTGGTTTGAACGCCTGTTTTGTTTCCATTAGTATCATACATTTTCATTGGACCTAGTAATTCCCATGGAGAATTTCCAATTCGTTGAGCATTGTTATGAATAGGGTTAAATTGATTTGGATCGAATGGAACAATAAAACCATTTGAATCAGGATTTTTTGCTATCGTTTTTTTCCAGCGTTTATAATATTGGGTATGGTAATTTTTTTCGTAAGCATTGGAAGAATAATAATTCTTATACAAACTATCTACAGTATTGATATTTGGATTTTCAGCATACATTTCTTGAGCCCAAGCGGGAAGAGAGGCGATTTCACTCGAAGATGGTTGGTAAAAATTTTGAGCCTTAGTTAGAAAACCAAGAATAAGGAATGAAAAAATAAAAATGGATTTCATATAAATTATTTTTTAAAAAGTTAGTAGAAAAACAATCGCCTATTTGATTAAAAAGGATGTTTTTCTTTAATTGTTAAGATTTTTTTTAAAACTTCACACAAACATTCTTCGCTTCTGTAAAAAATTTCAATGCCTCAAAACCACCTTCTCTTCCTACACCCGAACTTTTTACACCACCAAATGGAGTGCGTAAATCGCGAACCAACCAACAGTTAATCCAAACTATTCCTGATTCTAAATTATTCGCCACGCGATGTGCTTTGTTTAAATCATTGGTCCAAACGGTAGAAGCCAATCCATACATGGTGCTATTGGCATATTTCAATACTTCTTCTTCGCTATCAAATGGCATAATGGTTACCACCGGACCAAAAATTTCTTCTTGATTCGTTCGGCAATCATAAGGAAGATTTTCAATTACTGCCGGTGAAATATAATATCCTTCTTGCAAATCTCCTCCTAAAATCACTCTTTCTCCTCCGCAAAGTATTTTTCCGCCTTCTTGTTTGGCTAAATCTACATACGATAAAACTTTTTTCATGTGTGATTCAGAAACCACCGCACCAATTTTTGTTTTATCATCATTCGGATCACCAACAGTTAGTTGTTTTACTTTTTCTACAAAAGCTGTTTTGAATTTTTCATAAATAGATCGCTCTATAAATATTCTTGATCCACATAAACAAATTTGGCCTTGATTGGCGAATGAAGAATGTAAAGTAGTGGTTAACATTTTTTCGAAATCACAATCGGCAAAAATGATATTCGGATTTTTTCCGCCTAATTCCAACGAAAGTTTTTTAAATAGGGGTGCTGCTACTCTGGCAATTTCTGCCCCTGTAGAAGTTCCTCCGGTGAATGAAATTGCTTTTATTCCTTCGTGTTTTGTAATGGCAGAACCCACTTTTGCTCCCAAACCATGAACGATATTTAAAACACCAGCAGGTAATCCCGCTTCGATGCAAATTTCAGAAAGTAAATACGCTGTCATCGGAGTTACCTCGGAAGGTTTTGCAATAACACAATTTCCGGCAGCAATGGCTGGTGCGATTTTCCAAGTGAATAAATACAAGGGCAAATTCCAAGGGGAAATGCATCCTACCACTCCTATCGGCTGACGCAATGTATAATTGATTACACCGTCTTCCATTGAATGAGATTCAGAAGCAAAATGTAAAATTCCTGTTCCGAAAAAACGAATATTAGAAGAAGCGCGAGGAATATCTACCGACTTAGCCAGTTTAACTGGTTTCCCATTATCAATAGATTCGGCCAACGCCAAACGATCTAAATTTTTATCAATAAGATCCGCAATTTTTAACAGGATACGCGAACGTTCATCTTTGGAAGTGGTTGACCAACCTGGAAATGCTTTTTTCGCAGCAGCATAAGCTAACTCCACATCTTTTTCATCCGAATCGGGAATATGAGCATATACTTTACCTGTGGCAGGCTGATAATTATCGAGGTAATTTCCTGCTACAGGAGCGATGATTTTTCCATCGATATAATTGGCAATTTTTGTCATAGTTGTTTTTACTGGCTTAAAATTACCTTTATTTTTTTAAACAAAAAAACCCACTGAATGAACAACGGGTTTTCAAAGAATTATAAATATAGTTTAGTTCTGTGCGGCACTAAATTTTTCATTAAAAGCCATAGCATCTTTTGGCTTTAAGGTATTGGCAAATGCAGTTCCTTTGCTCAATACAGTGGCATAAAGTTTAGTTAATTCTGCATAATATCCGTCATAACCAGAAACAGCACCATGTAGAGAATCATCCATTTTACGCGCTTTTACCACCTTGCTCATAGCATCCATTAATGAAGCCTCATCCGTAAGGGCAGCCGTATCGATTTGAGGAATAACGTAAGAATAATCTACTTTTGCATCTTCTTCTTTTGGCTCTTCTTTTTCTTCTTCTGTATTTTCTTTTTTATTTTCTTTTTTCTCTTCTTTTCCGCCACAAGCCACTAATGAAATTAGAGAGGCAGAGATTAACATTAAATAAATTTTTTTCATAAAATTAGTTGATTTTAGGAGGTAAAAATACGTTAATTTTTGAATAAAAAACAAATTCTCCAGTGATTAGCAGGAGGATTTTCTTCGTGTTGTGCATCGGTTCATTTCCACCGATTACGAATTACCCTTTACTGTTGAGTTTCTAAAAAGTTTCTTTATGCTTTTCTAAAATTAATTGGATTAGCCATTCACAATTGCTCTCTATCGCTTAAGGATGTTAAAATCTGTTAATGTTAAAATGCACTTGGAGTGATAGCTTACATTTGTAGAGAGTATGTTTAGCATCAAAAATATTCGCTGGATGATTATTGCCATTGTATTTGCATTAACCGGATTGGTGATAACGCAAATCTATTGGCTTAACGATGCCATCCAATTAAAAAATGATGAGTTTGATAAGAATATCAGTAGTGCCCTTTATCATTCTATTGATGAATATCATAAAACTAAAAAGGCGCCGCTACTAGATAAGCCCAAATTTCAACAGCGAAAATCACCCAATAATCATTGTGAAATTACGGTGAGGGATTCATTTATTGTTACCGAAACAGATACTTTAATTTTGCGAATTGTTGACTGTTGCATGAGAGATAAATCAGATCAAACCATGTTCAAGCAACGTCAAGTGGTGACTGCAAATTGTAATATCGATAGCTTAAAGGATAGTTTATTAAAGCAGAATGAAAGAATTACTCAGCTGCAGGTAAAAGAAGAAACAGGAAATGTAGAATGGGCAGCAGATCCTTCAGAATTAAAAACAAATAGCCAAGATTTTGCAACAAGTTTACCTCTGAATAAAATAGTGGACATTGCAAGATTAGATTCTATTTTCAGAAAGAAACTGGATAACTATGGAATTAATCAAGAGTATCTTTTGGCTGCGGGATTGGAAGATAAGTTGCCTGAACTTTTTGCGAATAGCGAATCGAAGTTGAACATCGAAACATTAGTAAATGATGAAAACACACTTTCTGTTACTTGGGTGGAGGCCAATTTTCAATCTACGGCTTTGAAACTTCATGTTCTATTTCCGGGTAGAAATAAATTTTTATATGGTGAATTGGGTTGGATTTTGGGAGCTTCTGTAGTATTGATTCTGATTCTCATAATTACATTTTATTACAGCATAAAAACGATTCTTGTTCAAAAGAAATTATCGGTAGTGAAAAATGATTTTATTAATAACATGACGCACGAATTGAAAACACCCATCTCTACTATTGGGTTGGCGTCTGAAATGCTGAATGATGATTCCATTTCTACCACCGAAAAACAACGTAAAATTTATATCACGATGATTCGTGATGAAAACAAGCGCTTAGGTACATTAGTAGAATCCGTTTTACAGAGCGCAGTAATTGAACGAGGAGAGCTTACCCTGAAGCCCGAAAAATTAGAAATGAATGAGATTATTCAAGAAGTGGCTACCAATTTCGAGATTCAGGTAAATCAACGTGGAGGAAAAGTGAATTTAAAATTAAATGCGGCGCATGATTTTGTGAACGGAGATAAAGTGCATTTATCAAATGTGTTATTCAATTTACTCGATAACGCAAATAAATATTCTTTCGACACGCCTGACATTACCATCAGCACCGGTAATACAACCGATAAAATTATTATTTCCATTACCGATAAGGGAATTGGAATTAACAAAGACAATCAAAAGAAGATTTTTGAGAGATTATATCGAATTCCCACCGGAAATGTGCACAATGTAAAAGGATTTGGTTTGGGATTGAGCTATGTGAAAGCAGTTATCGAAAAACATACCGGAGAAGTGGATTTAACCAGTGAACCGGGAAAAGGAAGTACATTTACCATAACATTACCTTTATACCATGGAAAAGAAAATTAAGATTTTAGTTGTAGAAGATGATCCGAATTTAGGAACTCTTTTGAGTGAGTATTTGAACGCTAAAGGTCACGAAGCCGTTTTGCGTGTGAATGGTAAAGAAGGTTTTGATGCTTTCTTTAAGGAGACTTTTGATTTTCTTATTTTGGATGTAATGATGCCGATTAAAGATGGCTTCACATTGGCAAGAGAAATTCGTAAAGTAAATCCAACTGTTCCGATTTTGTTTTTAACCGCAAAATCTATGAAAGAAGACACGTTAGAAGGATTTAATGCGGGTGGAGATGATTACATGACCAAGCCATTTAGCATGGATGAATTGCTAGCGCGTATGACCGCTATTTTGCGCAGAATAAAAGGTGAAAAGCCAGAGGAAGAAAAACCGTATGAAATTGGAAGATATGTTTTTGATCACCGCAAACAAGAATTGGTGATTGAAGGAAATTCACAACGATTAACCACTAAGGAAAACGATCTTTTAAAGCTTTTAGCGGCCAATAAAAATGGAATTGTTGAGCGAAATTTTGCTTTGAGTGCCGTTTGGGGCGACGATAGTTATTTCAACGGAAGAAGCATGGACGTTTACATTGCCAAATTGAGAAAATACCTCGCATTCGATTCCAATATTGAAATTGTTAACGTTCATGGAAAAGGATTTAAGCTGGTGATTAAATGATTTATTTATTCAATAATTTATCAACTATTTTTTTAAGGTGAGAAACTTCTTCTTTAAGTAAATGAATTTGTTCTTCGTATAATTTACGTTCGGAAGAAGAACTACCTTGCTGATTGATATGACTGAATACATTTCCGCCCTGCGGGTTATTCATAATATTAAACAGCATTTGATCATTAAAAGCAATTACCTCTTCGGGTTTCATGCCAAGCAAGCCAGATATTTTTTCTAGTTTATTATAAGTAATTTCCGATTCTCCCACTTCAATTTTGCTGTAAGCACCTTGAGTTAGTCCGAGCTCTATTGCCATATGCGATTGAGTAAGATTTTTAAGCTCTCGAAGCTTTTTTATTTTTTGACCAATATGAAGTGTTTGTAAATCCATCTTAAGTAAAGATAACAAAAAGAAAAGAACTTATTAGTCAGTGCGGTGTAAGTTCTCCGATTTCTAGTGCAGAAAAACCTACTCAGCATTTTTTAACTGAACGATTAATTGCTCTTTGAAGAAAAAAAATATGCTTTGTGCATGTTTTTAATTACTCAAAGAATTAAATTTTTACCGATAATGGGTAGACCGATTACAATTTTTAACGACTACACAATGTATTAAATAGCCTTACACTAGTGCTATATTTATTTAAAAAAGGGAAAACCTTACCCGACAAAAAATTTTGCCGAGTTTACTATAAGCCAACCAAATATTTTTAATAAAAAGTATTTTAAAAAAAATGAAGAACGATATTTAGCTTGGAAAAACTATTTATCTCTCGAATGAAAATTTTAAAAGCAGATTAAGGAATAATTTAATCGTATTAGGAATTATCAATTCCTGAGAAACAATGCTTGAGTGAGAAGGTTTGGTTAATCTTGCTTATTAAATAACCAAATAGGTGGGGTTATAGATAATGTGCTTGTAACTACAAGTTCACCTAATGATGTAATGATATTTTATTTTAAAATAAGATAAAAGCGTGCAATTTATTTCGGTCAAAAAATTTCAGATTCGGGGGATTAGAAAGTTATCGGTAAGTTAAAAAGTCATAATGATTTAATATAGGCTGACAACTTAAAATAAAAATCAAAAAAAGTGGAGTCCAGAAATCACTTAAAAAAACGGGGTGTATTCTGAAAAACCTTATGAGAATGAAAATTTCAATTAAATAAAAATGGACGTAAGTATTAAATGTATCCATTGTAGCCAAATTTTAGGTTTCGGGTCAATGACAAAACAATCGATCAAACAAAGTTCCAAACAGGCATTTAATTGGAAGGTTATGCTTGGCTTAAAGAAAGTGGAGTGGATCCCCACCTGTGAAGGCTGTGGACTATCTGGAAATAATAATTTTTGTTGCCCTAAATGTGGAAGCAAAGAAATTTGGTCAGAGGATATCCTGAAAAGTGGTAAAATAATCCATAAGTGTTAGTTAAAGATCAAAAAAGATGAAATGGAGTAACCCAAAAAAGAAAAATTGAATAGATACGGTAATATATTTTTTAGTATTTAAAAATTAAAGTGGAGACCAGAAATCACTTAAAAAAACGGGGCGACACCGAAAAGCCATATCATTAGGGAAAAATAAATAAATTCAATTATTATGTTAAAAAAAATGGTGCTCATTACTGCCATTTGTATTGGTTTAGTTTTTTCGATGCAACAAAATTGTTTCGCACAAGAAAAAACAAAAGAGGAGTTAAAAGCAGAACGTGAAGTTTTGAAATCCGAAATGAAATCAACAGAAGCACAGGAACGCAAAGAAAAGTTTGATGAACTGGAAGCTCCAAAAAAATCAAACGTAGAAAGTGTCGACGAATTAGCAAAAAAATCTACCACAATTTTGCTATCAACTAAAGACATCAACATTCAAGTTCCCGAAATGTATAAAAGAACAATTGGCGAAACAGTTGACGGTGTAACTGATGTAACAGTTAAAAAACCAACCTTACAGGAATTGGTTACTTTAACAGAAACAATAACAAAACAAATCAAGGCAGTCTCAGACGCTTCTGCTTCTGTTGCTACTGCATCAGAGGATATTAAAAATGCCTCTCCAATGGAAGCGCCAAAAGCAACAAAAGCTTTAAATTATTCAAAAGATGTACTTGCACTATCAGGATCTGAATTACAATTAAATTTAATGGTTGTAAATAATCTGATTGCTACCTTGAAATCAGCAAATAATAATTAGTATGATAAGGTATATAAGCTTTTTAATCTGTATTGTGAGTAGCTTAATTGGCTACTCGCAGACGGATTCGAAACCTATTATAGGTGTCGCTGAGTTTACTAAAGAAGTAGATTCTAAATACGCACGAGCCGTTGCTGAAAAAGTAGTTCAAGTAGTTACAAATACTAAAAGATTTACTGTAGTTGACCGTACAAGTTACGATAAAGTAAAAGAAGAACTCGAATTCCAAAAAACAGAAGCTTTTATTGATAGTAAAAATACAGTTAAGCAAGATGTAGCATTAGCCGCACAATTTATGATTGTAGGAAACATTTTAAAAATGAGTGTGTATTCAATAAAAAACCCCGATGGTACAGTTAATGGTTATAAAGCAAGTGTTGCTTTTACAATAAAAGTTAATGATGTAGAAACGGGGAAAACAACAGAAGCAGAAAGCTTTCAAACAGAAGTTAGTCCTTTAATGTTGTCTCCTGAAAGTGCGGTTAACGAAGCATTGAAATCTATAGAACCAAATTTGACTTCATATTTTATAAAGACATTCCCTTTGTCAAGTAAAATAAGTAAAGTTTTAACATCTAAAAAAGAATCGGCAGTTACTCTTTTAATTGCAGGTGGTAAATCATATGGTTTTAAAGAGGGTGATAAATTAATTGTTGAGAGAAATGAATTAATTGATGGCAAACCATACCCCACTCAAATAGGTGAAATAAAAATAGTAAAAATGGCAGGTGATGACTTTTCAGAGTGTACGGTTTCCGACGGAGGAAAAGAAATACTATCAAGATTTAATGCTGCTGAGAAGTTAACTTGCAAACTAATCGTAAAATAATAGTTATGAAAAAACTTAATGAAATAAGCTTTTTAGTAATTGTAACACTTTTATTAATTACTTCTGGTTGCAGTATGAAAACCCTACCGACGGCCGAGGTCAATTATCTTTCGGGTAAAGAAGGTACTATAACAGTGAGAGCAATAGGTGTTGGTTCAAATCAAGAAGAAGCAATAATTGACGCTGAAAAAAATGTTTTCAATGTAATATTTTTCAGAGGACTGCCCGAGTCTGAACAAAAAATTGCTTTAATAGGAACAAATGAGAGCGAAGAAAAAGAAAAGAATAAGGATTACTTTAATAAGTTCTATAAAGACAAAAGATATAAAACTTTTGTAATGTCATCAATTTCTACAAGTGATTTAACAAAACACAAGGGAGGCAAAAAAAGCATTGCAGTTGATATTAAAATTAACTTGGTTTCTTTAAGAAAAGATTTAGAACAAAATAATATAATCCGAAAATTTGGATTTTAAAAACTTAAAAACGTATGAAAAATAAATATTTGATATTAGCTATACTATTCTTTCAGATAAGCCTAATGAATACTGCTATTTGTCAAAATTCTGCTACTAACAGCGGAGGGCAAGTTGAAACGGTTCAACCTAAAATTATGGTTATACCATATACAAAAGAGGGTGAAGACCTTCGCACAGTATTGGAAAACGATGAAAATAAAAGAATAGCCATTGCTAAAATTAAAGAAGCTTTTGATAGCAGAGGTTTTACGACAGTTGATTTTGTTGCAAAATTAAAAGCGGCTAAAGACAATAATGTTTTCACATCGGATAATCAGACAGACATAAAATCGCAAATCATTCAAATGTCTGGTGCCGATGTTTATGTGCAAGCAGAAGTAATAGTTGAAAAAGGGCAATCGGGTAATTCGGTAAAATTAATTCTTACAGCCTATGAAGCTTCAACAGGTAATTCTTTGTCCAATAAAGTGGGCGAAAGCGGAAAATTTTATACCGAAGATTTTAATAAATTGGCTTCAAAGGCGGTAGAAAGTTGCGTTGAAGATTTTCTAAACGTAATGCAAATTAAGTTTACAGACATTGTCAATAATGGAAAATCTGTAATTATTGATATAAGTTTTGATGCAAATTCTCAATATAATATGTCTTCCGAAATTGGTTCAGATGGTTTACCATTGTCAGACCAAATAGAAATGTGGATGGAGAAAAACGCATTTAAAAACAATTACCATATTCAAGGTACAACCGATCTAAAAATGATTTTTGATGATGTGAAAATCCCATTAAAAGACCAAGCTACTGGCAATAATTACAATCCAAATAAATTTGCACTTGAACTATGGAAATTTATTAAAGGGTTAGGTTTGCAACCAGGGAAAGACGTAAAGGGAAGCACTATTTTTATAACGATTAAATAAAAAGAAAATGAAAAAGAATCTCCTAATAATCGTTGCTATCCTTCTCGCATTTTCAAATGTCATCGCTCAATCCTCGCAAGAAGTAGGTAAAATTGCTTTATCTGTGATAATGCCTGAAAATGTTGATGGTTTAGATATCTCACAGCTTTCTAAAATGGAAACAAAAATCACACAAATTGTTTCAAGTACAGGTTTAGCAGCCAGTGGCTATAATAACAATTTTGTGATTTATCCAAAATTCGCACTATACGAAACAAATGTTGTTGAAGGCGGTATGGAAAACATAACGGTAGTAACTTGTGAGCTAAGTTTGTTTATAAAGCAGGTTGATAACAATATTGTATTTTCAACAATTAGTAAACAACTAAAAGGAAGTGGAAAAACTAAGTCAATTGCTATAACAAATGCCATCTCAAAAATTCCTACAAATGATAATGATTTTAAAGTGTTTATTGAAACAGGTAAAAGTAAAATCATTGCGTATTACGAATCAAAATGTGTTGATATTATTGCAAAATCTGAAAGTCTAGTGCAAATGCAAGATTTTGAGCAAGCATTAGGATTATTAATGACTATTCCAGAAGAAGTAAATTGTTATAATAAAGTTCAAGAAAAATCAATAGAAGCTTACAAGGCCTATCAAAATCAAAAATGCACAGTTCAATTAGAAGGCGCAAAAACACAACTTGCAGCAAATAATTATACTGATGCATTGAACATATTAAGTCAAATTGACCCGTCAACCCCTTGCTTTAAAGAATGTCAATCACTAGTTGAAAATACCTCTGATAAAGTAGATCAAGAAGAAAAAAAGCACTGGGATTTTCAAATGAAAGTATATAGTGATAATGTTTCTCTTCAAAACCAAAGAATAAATGCAATTAAGGATATTGCAGTTGCTTACTATAAGAGTAAACCGACCACGGTTAGCTATACTTATTTGGTTAGATAAAGAAAGAAAACTAGCAACTAACAGCACCTACAAGAAATTGGCGATTTTCTGCCCCGCAGAAAGATTTGTGGGAAATGAAAAAACGTTTTCTGTTGTGAAAGATTTCAGAAAACTCCGCCAACTTCTTTTAGCTGCCAATAGTTATGGGTAAACTTAACAATGAATTGCCCAGCGTTTAAACAACTTCGATTCAATTATAAAAGAAAATGAAAAAGAAAAATTTACTACTAGCATCAATTGCCATCTTGGGACTTACATTAATTACTATTGCACAAGTTCCTTCTTACGTGCCTACAAATGGTCTTGTTGGCTGGTGGCCTTTTAATGGAAATGCGAATGATGATAGCGGAAACAACAACAACGGAACAGTTAATGGCGCGACATTGACTACAGATAGGTTTGGTAATACCAACAGCGCATATCAGTTCAATGGCGTTTCTAATAACATAATTGTGACTTCAAATTCTATTTTTGATATTAATTCAGGCCAATCAATTACAATTTCTTGTTGGTTGAAACACGATTTAACTTCATCTAATGTGGGCAAATATTTCATATCAAAATATAGCGGAGTTCCAAGTACAGGTCAAGCTTTTGCTTTAGGCACTGGTTTTCAAGGCAACGGGTACACTTGGTATCAAATAGCAGTGGGAAACACTAATGGTCGAGAAGTAAGAGGAGATAATGGGATTAATGATGGCCAGTGGCATTTTATTACATCTGTTTTGGATATGGGAAATACAACTAAACTTTATGTGGATGGAATATTAGATTCAACGATTGCATTTCCACTTTCATGATCAATAATAAATACTCTCAATCTCTATTTTGGTAGCGGAACTAATCTTACTCAGTACTATAAAGGATCTTTAGATGATATTAGCATTTGGAATCGCGCAATTACAGCATGTGAAATTCAAGATTTATACCATTCACAATTAAATTCTGCATCTGGAATAGTTGCTGGAAATGATGTGACCGTTTGTGAAGCAGATCAAGTCATATTAACTGGTGCTGGAGGCAGTAATTACCAATGGAGTGGAGGAATTACCGATAACATGGTATTTTCGGCAAATTCCACTCAAGATTATATTTTAACAGGAGAAACTTCCAATAGTTGTTTAGGAATGGACACCGTTACAGTGAATGTAAATCTTTTACCGAATGTTGAAGCGGGTAATGATTTAATCGTTTGTGAAGGCGATCAAATTGTATTGAACGGCTCGGGTGCTGATTCATATTTATGGGATAATAGCGTTACTGATGGAGTTATTTTTACTGCATCAAATTCCCAAACATATACTGTAACCGGAACCAGTTCGAATAACTGTGAAAATACGGATCAAATAACGGTAACTGTAAATGAACATTCTTCATCTATCTTGAATGAATCAGGCATGGATTCGGTCAATGTAAATGGAACTTGGTATTCGCAAAATGGACAATATACTCAAGTAATACAAAGTGAAGCAGGTTGTGATAGTACAATTACAATAAATGTGAGTCTAACATTTACAGGTATCAATGAAAACTCGCCAAATAATTTATTCACTGTTTTTCCAAACCCTGCGCAAAGCATAATTAATGTAAAGGCAGATAACAAACTTATAGGTGAGTTTTATTCCATTTATGATAACACCGGAAGAGTTGTATTAACAGGAAAACTTAACTCGCAAAACACAACAATTGAATTAGGCAATTTATCTGGTGGTGTTTATTTATTCAGTGTTGGAGAGAATATGAAGCAGACGTTTAAAGTGATTAAAGAATAAGTTAGCTTATAGCAGCTTGTATGCATATCCCAGAGGTTATGGGCAAGTTTAACAAAAATAAAAACCAAGACGATCTGCGAAAGCCAACGGGCTGACCACCCAATGTGACAAAAAAAGTAAAAAAGTGGAGACTAGAAACCACTTAAAAAACGGGGAGTATTTCGAAAAGCCTTAAGAGTAGAAAAATAATTTAAAATTAAAATAATGAGAAAATATTTTTTATTCACGACTTTTATTGCGTTGTTATTATTGTCTTCATGCGCTACCTTTAATCCTAACGTGACATCGGTCAATCAAAATCAAACCCAAATAACCCTTTCGTCAAATAATTTTAAAGTAGTCAAGAGGGTAGAAGGCTCCGCTAAGGCAACTTATATTTTTGGCATTGGTGGGCTAAATAAGAAAGGGTTAGTAGCTCATGCAAGATCAGAAATGTACAAAGAAGCAAACCTCAGCGGTTCACAATGTATCATCAATGAACATACAGAATGGAGAACAGCAAATTTAATTCCGTATGTATGGGGATCAGCAACGGTAACCACTTCTGGATATGTTATTGAATTCACAAAGTAATTGTAATTAATTTTACTTATGGCTTATTAAACTTGGTTTTTTCTTTTGCTTCCTTCCAAGTATGGTGGATTGAAACCCAAGGACGGAAATTACACGGATAATTTTTAACAAGTGATTTGAAAAAAAATATTCCTTTTCTTTTTTTGTCAGCGGGTTGTTATTACTTTTTTTGGTTTTAATAATTTTACCCGCTGACTTTTTTGATAGCGGACAATCGGTTTGTTTATCGGTGTTACTTTTAGACACAGAGTGCTACGGTTGCGGAATGACGAGAGCATTGCAACATCTCATTCATCTTGACTTTGCGGCAGCTTCTAATTTTAATAAAATATCATTTATAGTTTTTCCTCTGCTAACGATGGTGTGGTTGGGAGAGTTGAAACGGATCTATAAGAAAATAAAAAACGCACCATAACAACACTCCTATTTGTATTCTCCGAATTAGCAAATCTACCAACACTTGTATGGTTTTATCTTTTTTAAAAAACAGCTACCTGCTGGGCGGTGTGCAATTATTTCAAATTCATCTCTCGTGTTTTGTCGTTCGAATTTGATTTCTAGTTGAGCATTTTGATTATTTATTATTACTTTTTTTTAGATCATAGTTGGATTCATATGTTTTTCATTTTTTATTGCAGATAACATCCGATTCAATAATTTTCTTGCAATTTTTACAATAAGGCTTTTTAGATATTCTTACGGTCTGAAAACAAATCCCGCTTCAGCCGGATTATTATCATGCCTCCATAACGGATGATGTTTTACGTTCGAACTTTTTTAACCCGCATTAATTGTGTTTGCGTTGATCTCTAATTCCGTCGTTATTTTATAGTTCACATTTCCGAAAGTGGTTTCTAGCAATTTAATTTCTGAAGCAGAAGTAGGAAGTAATTTAGGTTTAAAAATTCATACGAATAAACCGGTCGTTAAATAAATGAATACAAGTGCTGAAATGGATAATTATCCTGCTTATAATAATTAAAACGTATTTCTGTTTTAATACAAGCAATTGGATGCTCGAATATTAGAATATTGACTCACTCTTATTTCCATTATAACATCGGAAACGTTAATTTTGAGAAATAAATACTTTTTAAATGAGTGCAAATCTCGAAAAAGCCAAAAGGGCAATAGAAAAACTGAACCGAAATGAACGTCTTTCGGCGTTTAAAAGAAATGTAAAGCAAAAAGGTGATTTCACCGTTACAGAAGATGAAATGATCAAGAGTGATGAAATCGTTTCTGCTGATGGGCAGAAACAAAGACTAGAAACCATCACCGATAACACAGGTAAAAATTTCTCTTTGCTAAAAAGTAACGGAGGGATTAAAGAATTAGCCCATTTTCAAGGCAACATCGAAAACTTTATTGGAATGACCATGATTCCAACGGGAGTTATTGGCCCAGTGAAAGTGATAGGTACCGTTGCTGATGGAGATTTTTATGTTCCTCTTTCTACCTCTCAAGGTTCATTGGTGGCAACCTATAACAGAGGTGCAAAGGTTTGTCGATTAGCAGGAGGAATATCTTCTATTTGTTTAACAGAAGGTATTCAACGTTGCCCCGTTTTTATTTTCAATGATATTTCAGAGGTAATGAGCTTTTTATTGTGGGTTTTAGATCAACAAGTTATTTTTAGAAAATTAACTGCCGAACAAAGTCGTCATGCCGAATATCAGCAAATGAGTACAGATATCGAAGGAAATTCGGTCACGCTTTCTTTCGAATTTATCACTGGAGATGCTGCAGGACATAACATGATTACTTTTTGTACAGATGCCATTTGTCGTTACATAGAAGAAAAATCACCCGTGCAACCCGTTTCTTGGTATATAGAAAGTGGATTGTCGGGTGAAAAAATGGCTACTGTCAATTCTTTTTTAGGAGTGCGTGGAAAAAAAGTTACCGCAGAAGTAATAGTGCCGGCTGCAATAGTGAGAGAGCATTTAAAAGTGAGTGTAGATCAACTCGAGGATTTTTGGAAAACAGCTTTAATTGGCACCATTCAAAGCGGCGCTATTGGATCACAAGGACATTTTGCCAATGCCATTGCTGCAATATTTATTGCCTGCGGACAAGATGCCGCTTGTATTTCAGAGGCAGCAGTGGGCGTAAGTCGATTTGAAAAAAACAGGGCTGGAGATTTATATGCTTCCGTTACGATGCCAAATTTAGTAGTGGGCACTGTAGGAGGAGGAACCAATATGCCAACGCAACGAGAGTGTTTAGAAATGATGGATTGTTATGGGGCAGGAAAATCACGAAAGTTTGCTGAGATTATTGCGGCAGTTGTTTTAGCCGGAGAATTAAGTATTAATGCCGCATTAGCAGCAGGACATTATGTGAAGGCGCATAAAGATTTAGCTAGGAAGAAATAAAATTATTAATTTAGATAAAATAATTAGTTTGAAAACGATATCACAAGCTATGAAGTTGGATTAAACTTGAGACTCTATGAGAGCATTATTTATTTTATTTTCCCTTTTATTTCCAATGGTCCTAAAGGCTCAATTTGGTAATGCGCAATTGGTAAATCAAAATTCTGGAAAAATTCATCGAGATAAAATCATGGGTTGGAAGGAAGTCATATCGGAAAGAACATTGAATTCTTCTTCTTATGTAAAACCAGACGGAACCATTGTAAATTATTTTTCTAAAGAAGCAGTAAATTATTTGGATGCTAATAACCAATGGATGCCAGTTTCTACTTTGCCAAAAACGGATTCAGAAGGTTGGCATGCTAATCAGCAGAAAACCCCTTTTTCAGTATCGAAAGATGGTTCTGTTTCTACAGGCGGATTTATTTTTTCACAAACAAAAGAATGGAATGGCTCCATTGAAAATTTTAATCAGAGCAATACGTCATTAGAGAAAGACACACTTTTATTTGAGGATTATCTTCCGAATATCGATAAGTATTTTCAATTTCGAAACAATGGGATAAAATACAGTTATGTAGTAAACCAACCCGTTTCTCTCAATGGAGATTTTGTCATTAAAGAAAAAATTACCTTGAAGAGTAATGATTTTAAAATTTACTTGAATGACAAAAATACCGATAGACCGGGCTTTATCGAAATTAGAAATTCAGAGGGGAAACCAGAATATAGCATTGCGCCACTTTGGTGTTATGATGCATCTGGAAAAACAATCACAGGAAATTATACAATAGAAAAAATATCTTCTACAGAATTTATTTTGAGTATGTCGGTTCCGCAAACTTATTTTAATCAAACTGGATTAACTTATCCTGTGATTATAGATCCATTGATTATCGGACCCACCACCACATGGACAGGCGGAACAATGCCTTCTTGTTTTGCGCCCAATTTCAATAGCGATAGTATTTTAATTACCGTTCCTGCACAAGTAACAGTAACGGGCTTATTTGTTACTTCGAATTATTATGCAAATCCATTTACTACAACTGTAATGTCCGATGGTCACATGACTTTTTCTACTTC
>JBIPLT010000282.1:0-3772 GCA_044368255.1 Flavobacteriales bacterium | reverse complement strand
GATGTAAATGTTTCCATAGGAACTATTTTTTCTATTTACAGACGACTAGACCCCAATAAACCGGTGGGATTAGATGACTTTTTGCAAGAAGGTAGAAAACAAGTGGCAGCTGGTTATGTGATTTATGGATCTTCAACGATGTTGGTTTATACCACAGGAAATGGAGTGAATGGTTTTACTCTGGATCCAAGTATCGGTACATTTTGTTTATCTCATCCCGATATTAAAATTCCAGAAGAAGGAAAAATTTATTCAATGAATGAAGGGAATATTTTGCAATGTGATGAGTCTGTTCAGAAATATATTCGTTGGTGTCAAGAAGAGGATGTTGCAACAAATCGTCCTTATTCAGGTAGATATATTGGTTCATTGGTTGCCGATTTTCACCGTAATTTATTAAAAGGAGGAATTTATATTTATCCCGGAACAACTAAATCTCCCGAAGGAAAATTAAGATTGCTTTATGAATGTAATCCATTAGCTTTTATCTGTGAACAAGCCGGAGGAATAGCAACGGATGGAAAAAATAATATTATGGATATTACTCCTACAAAATTGCATCAACGTGTTCCTCTTTTTATCGGGTCTAAGAAAATGGTTGAAAAAGCAATGGGAAATTAAAGTCAATTTTAAATAATGAAATTGAATTAGTATTTTGTTCTATTATATTAAATCTTTTTTGTCGACAGAAATAAATGTATTTTTGATTTTTATTTGAAGGAATTGTGACGATTGAAGATTTAAAGTCCCGCTATCTACAACATAACAGCGTAAAGGAAATCCAAAACTTATTTACGCAGGGAAAACTACATATTTTTCTGAAAGGTTTTACAGGCTCTGCGGATACTTTTATTGCTCAAGCTGTATTTCATTCTCAAGGCGGAACCCACCTTTTTATTCTAGATGAAAAAGAAGAAGCTGTTTTCTTTTTTAACGATCTTGAACATTTATGTAAGAATGAGAAAGTTCTTTTCTTTCCCTCTTCAACAAGATTGCCTTACGTTATTGAAGAAACAGAGAACGCCAATATTTTGATGCGTGCAGAGGTTTTAAATAGCCTCTCTAAGGATAAACGTCCAACCATCATCGTTACTTATCCAGATGCTCTATGCGAAAAAGTAGTTACCAGAAAGCATCTTGAAAAAAATACTTTAGAAATAATCAGTGGTAAAAAGTATTCAATTGATTTTATAGATGAAGTTTTATTGGAATATGAATTTGATAAAGTAGATTTTGTTTATGAGCCAGGACAATTTTCTGTTCGCGGAGGAATCATAGATATTTTTTCCTATTCGAATGAAGATCCTTTTCGAGTAGAATTTTTTGGTGATGATGTGGAATCCATTCGAACCTTTGATACCATATCACAACTTTCGAAACAAATAATGTCGCGTATTAGTATTGTTCCCAATGTTCAAGATAAAATTTTAAAGGAAAGTAGAGAATCATTTTTTGATTTTATTCCCTCCGAAACAATTGTTTGGATTCGTTCTCATGAATTAGTAGTAAGAAGAATGGAATTGGAGTTTGAAAAAGCTCAAAAGTCATTTGCAAAATTTAATTCACCCATCCAACATTTACCACCAGAGGAATTGTATGTAGATGCTGAATATTTTAAAAAACGTATTCTCGATTTTTCATTATTGGAATTTGGACGTACATCCGAATTAAATGCACCGCATAAAATTGAATTTCATTTTCAATCTCAGCCTTCATTCAATAAGAATTTTGATATGTTGGCTAAAGATTTAGCTGACTATACGAAAAAGGGTTATGATAATTTTATTCTTGCGGATAATTCCAAGCAGGTAGAAAGATTGTATGCGATATTTGAAGATATCGGTAAGGAAGTTCATCTTCATTCTTTGAAATTGCCCATTCGTGAGGGTTTTATTGATAATGATTTAAAAATTATTTGCTATACCGATCATCAGATTTTTGAACGGTACCACCGCTTTAAATTAAAAGAAGGATTTAATAAAACACGAGAGGCAATTACTTTAAAGGAATTGCTGAGTTTGCAAAAAGGCGATTTCGTAACACATATTGATTATGGAATTGGTCAATATAGCGGATTAGAAAAAATTACGGTCAATGGCAAAGATCAAGAAGCCATTCGAATGATTTATAAAGGCGGAGATGTATTGTATGTAAGCATTCATAGTTTGCATCGAATTTCAAAATATACAGGCAAGGAAGGTACTCAACCTACTTTGAATAAATTAGGAACAGCAAATTGGTCAACTTTAAAACAAAAGACCAAAAAGAAAGTTAAAGAAATTGCTTTTGATTTAATAAAACTTTATGCTAAAAGAAAGGCGCAAAAAGGTTTTCATTTTTCTCCAGATAATTATTTGCAAACAGAATTAGAAGCATCATTTATCTATGAAGATACACCGGATCAATATAAGGCTACAGTTGCTGTGAAAAAAGATATGGAGAATGATTCTCCAATGGACAGATTGGTTTGTGGGGACGTTGGTTTTGGCAAAACAGAAATTGCTATTCGTGCGGCTTTTAAAGCGGTAAATGATAGCAAGCAAGTGGCAATTATGTGTCCAACAACGATTTTGTCTTTGCAACATTTTAAAAGTTTTAGAGAGCGATTCAAAGATTTTCCATGCACCGTAGATTATATTAATCGTTTCAAAACGGCTAAAGCAAGAAAAGAAACATTGGAAAATGTAGCCGCAGGAAAAGTGGATATTTTGATTGGTACACATGCCATTGTTTCGAAAGAAATCAAGTTCAAAGATCTAGGATTATTAATTGTAGATGAAGAACAAAAATTTGGAGTAAGTGTAAAAGATAAATTGAAATTATTTAAAGAAAATGTAGATACGTTAACATTAACTGCAACTCCTATTCCCAGAACATTGCAATTTTCATTGATGGGAGCTAGAGATTTGTCGGTTATTAATACCGCCCCGCCTAATCGTTTTCCTGTTCAAACAGAAATAACCACATTCAATGAAGAATTGATTCGAGATCGAATTATGTATGAAGTGAATCGTGGAGGACAGGTTTATTTTATTCATAATCGAGTGCAGAATATTCAAGAAATAACAGGGCTGATTTCAAGAATATGTCCAGGCGTTAGAGTGAAATTTGGACACGGACAAATGGACGGTGAAGAACTAGAAAATGTAATGGTTGATTTTATTGAAGGAATGTTTGATGTTTTGGTAGCCACTACGATTGTTGAATCGGGTATTGATATCTCCAATGCAAATACAATTATTATTAATGATGCACAAAATTTTGGATTAAGTGATTTGCATCAATTACGAGGTAGAGTAGGGCGTAGTAATAAAAGAGCATTTTGTATTCTATTAACTCAACCCATGCATACACTTTCTGGTGAAGCAAGAAAAAGATTAGCAGCCATTGAACAATTCAGTAATTTGGGAAGTGGTTTTAGTATTGCTATGCGTGATTTGGATATTCGTGGTGCAGGAAATTTATTGGGAGCCGAACAAAGTGGTTTTATAACAGATATTGGTTATGAAACGTATCAGAAAATTTTGGAAGAAGCATTACAAGAATTAAAGGAAAATGAATTTAAGGATTTATACGAAACACAAACAGACGAACATCATCAATACGTTCGTGATTGCGTAATTGAAACAGATATGGAATTATTGATTCCGGATGATTATGTAAATACAGTTAATGAACGATTGATTTTATATCGTGAATTAGATAGCTTAAAAAATGAATTTGAATTAGAACAATTTCGAAAAAAGTTAGTAGATAGATTTGGAAATATTCC
>JBIPLT010000077.1:0-11971 GCA_044368255.1 Flavobacteriales bacterium | reverse complement strand
TGTATATAGGCCATAACGGGAACAATTAAGGCTGCAGGAAATTTTTCATTTTCACCAATCACCATAATCTGTTCTATAAAATTAGATTCCTTAAACTTATTTTCCATCACTTGTGGAGCTATATATTTTCCTCCAGAAGTTTTAAAAATTTCCTTTTTTCTATCGGTAATCTTAAGAAAATCTTTATCTATAAAAGTCCCAATATCGCCAGTATGAAACCAACCATCGCTGTCAATTACTTCGGCTGTTAAATCTGGGCGATTATAATAACCTTTCATTATTTGTGGGCCCTTGCATAATATTTCTCCGTCTTCGGCAATTTTAATTTCAGTTTGAGTTAAAGCACGCCCCACTGTTCCAAATCTTACGCCGTCATTTTTTTCGCAATTAACTGCAAGTACCGGTGAAGTTTCAGTTAAACCATATCCTTCCATAATTGGAATTCCAGCAGCAAAAAATATTCTTGCTAAACGTGGTTGCAATGCAGCACCTCCAGAAGCTACCACTTGTACGTTTCCTCCCAAAGCAGCTTGCCACTTACTAAAAACTAATTTGCGTGCCATTTTTAATTTAAAATTATACCAAGCAGAATTACGATTTCCTTCTTGATATTTCATTCCTAAATTGACCGCCCAATTAAAAATTTGCCTTTTAATAAAGCTAGCTTCTGCTCCTTTGGCCATGATCTTATCGAAAACCTTTTCTAATAATCGTGGCACCGAAACAAAAATATTGGGTTTCACTTCCTTTAAATTATCACCAATAGTATCAATTGATTCGGCATAATAAATGGAAACACCATTCAACATATACAAATAAGAAATCATTCTTTCAAATACATGGCAAATAGGTAAAAAACTCAATGCAATACCTTTTGCATCTACGGGTAAACGATCATGAGAATTTATTGAATTACTAACTAAATTTTTATGTGTTAACATTACCCCCTTTGGCACGCCTGTGGTACCAGAAGTATAAATTAAAGTAGCCAAATCATCTTCTTTTACTCCTGCTTTTACCTTCTCTAATTCTGAATTATCTACTTTACTTCCTAAATCCAAAATTTCATTCCAAAATTTTACACCAGGAATTTTTTCATAGGAATAAATTTCCATCAATGATGGAACTTCATTTTTGATAGCCATTACTTTATCATATAAATCCTTGGTAGACACAAAACAATATTTTACTCCGGAATCATTAAAAATAAATTTATAATCGGCAGAAGTAATGGTTGGATAAACTGGAACATCTACTCCTCCCACTTGCAAAATAGCCATATCGGTAATAGCCCATTCTGGACGATTATTAGAAATCATGGCAATTTTATCTCCCGGTTTTATTCCTAGAGCCAAAAATCCGCGACTCATCATATTGCTCATCTCTACAAATTCATTGGTAGAATATTTCGTCCAAACTCCGTTTACTTTTGAGGTCAAACAATCATTTTTAGGAAATTGTTTTAATTGGTGAACGTGGATATCAAATAGGCGTTTTATTGGCTCCATAAATTTTACTTTGCACTAAGATAGGGTTGAAAATTCAAAAATCAAAATTTAAAATTAGTTTAAATCTAAAAAAATTATCCCCATAAAAACAAGGAATTTGAATGATACCGATTGAATTACTTGGGAATGGCATTCAAAATTATTCGATAATCAATATTTCACTTTTTCCAATTTAAATCCCCATTCGGTGGCCATAAATTTCACATAATAATCATTATAAAAATAACATCTAGCCTTTTCATTATTTTTATAAATCAACGAATATTTTGGTTCATCTCCACTCCAATCGCAGAGATAATAATTATAATTGCGATCTGAATACACGGTATTTTTTGCATTCAAATCAACATTATTTATACATAAATCATTATTTCCATAGGTAAATAATCCATTAAATAATAGTGAATAATTTCCTTGTCCTTTTAGTTGATGCAAGGTTCTCCAATGTTTATCTTCTAAATATTTTTCATTAGATAGATTAAACTTTAAAGGTAGTTCCAGCAGATGAATAGTGGGGGTTTTAAAATCACTATAAACAATATTCATTCCTAAAGAGGTATACGTAAAATAAGAACCAGAAAGACCTAAACCTTCTTTTATATCCACTTTTCTTTCTTCAATAAAATATTTTTCGAAAACCGCATAAAGATTATTTTTTTCTATTCCCATTTTTGATAACCGATAACCCATTACTTTTCCTTCATCTTCTAGAGAATTTAATTCCATTTGATCTACTACCAAATTAAGTTCGTTTTCCTCCTTATCAAAAAGAAATACTTTTAAAAAATAACCGCTCATCGATTGTTTAAGGGCTGTATTTGCATTGGGTTTTAATACACTTGATTTACTTAAAATACTTCCTCCAAAAAAAATCATCTTACTTTTGGAATCATAATTAATATCTGAAATATAATAGAGATAATTGTCTTTATCATCAGTTAGAGATATTCCATTTAAATCAGTATCCGAATTTACTTTATCTAAAAATGCAAAATAATTAGACCGATTTTCTTTGTGTTTTAAACCATAATAAAACAAAACTCTATTATCATCAGTTAATACAAACTTAAATGATTCTACCAAGCCAACATCTTTGATTAAATGCGAAGATTTAGGAATATAAATAGGTTTGATAGCAGAAGGATCATAAATAGATACGTAAACTGTTTTTGCCTCCTTAGAAAAGTAATAACAAAAAGAATCTTTGTAAAATATTGATTGTTGACCTAAAAATTTCTCATTTCCTAGGAGCGGATAACCTCCTGGTTCATCATCTGTATTTTTCCAATCTTTATACTGATCTCTTTTAAAGTATTTAACAGATTCAAGCCCTAAATCCTTTCCATGTAACATCACTCTTCCTTTATTCCATCTGTATCGGCTTACAATACGAAAATAATTAGGATAAATATGATCCAGAAATATTTCCGAATTACGCATATTTTTATCGTAAATCTGTTTTTTTATTTTTAAATTCTTATCATAAATTCTGATGACTGTTTTTCTGAATGAACCTGGAACTTCTGACCCAATAACCATAAACTCTCCACTATCTAACGGATATAATTTGGCAAAATAAAGCGAATCCGAGTTGGTTTGAGCACTAACCCAGAACGAAAAACTAAAAATATATAACGTTAAAACTGTTCCCCTCATATATCGTAAAAATAAACTATTTTAGATGAATAATAGACTTCTTTTACTTTGAACTTATGAAACAGTTGTTTTTATCTATGCTATGGGTATTGCCAAACATTTTGATTGCACAAAACCTCAATTATGACATTTATCTTATCGATATCAAAAAGCAAGAAGTAGGTGGACTAACCTTCGAAAAAGCAGAGAATATTTCTAACCATGCGGGATATGATAATCAACCCTCGTTTAGTTCGGATGGCAAACAAGTTTATTATACTTGTATAACCAAAGACTCAACAACGGATATCAATTTTTATTCGATTTCAAATAAAACAATAATGACTGTAAATCCCTCAATAAATACCAGCGAATACAGTCCAACGTCTCTCGGTTCGCTTCAAATCCTTACGGTAAAAGTTGAAAAAGACAAGAAAACCCAGAGAATATGGAAAGAATCCACAACACCGAAATGGACTTCAGAAGTTTTTCTGAAAAAAGTTGACTCTGTTGGCTATTTCTGTTTGCTCCCGAAAAACAAAATCGCGGCTTTCATTCTTTCTTCTAAAAATGAAGTTGCACATGAACTTCGATTAATTGATACAAAAAATCAAAAAGAAACTTTCATTGATGATAGTATTGGTCGTTGTATTCGTCTTGCACCAGACTCTTCGGCAATTGTATATGTAAAAAAAGGAAAAGACGGAAAAAATAAATTAATGCGTTATCATTTTCACGATTCTTCCGTTACAGAAATGTTTGAAACCGTTGAAGGAGCCGAAGATTTTTTATTCTATGATAATTCTAGAATTTGGATGGCGAAAGATAACGTGCTTTATGAATATTGGATGGCAGCTAAATTTTCATACTGGGCAGAGAAAAAAGAATTTTCAGAAAAGAATTCGCATTTAAAAACGATTACAAGGATGAATTTATCTCCGGATAAAACGAGGTTGGTACTGGTAGCTGAAGATTAAAAGAAATAGGAGCCACGAATTTCTCGAATTACACTAATTAAATATTCGCGTAATTAGTGTAATTAGTGGCGTAAAAAATTCACGTTAATAATTTCCTGCAACAATCTCAGTAAAACTCTTCGTGTCCAAATATTTATTACACAATTCTAAAATCTCATCCGCAGTAATTGCATTTACTTTCTTAATGTATTTCTCATAATAGGAATAATCTAAACCCGAAAAATGAATGGTTTTAAAGCGATCCGACATGGCAAATGGTCCATCCGAATTTCTTAAGAAAGAACCCAACATATAATTCTTCACCAAACTTAATTCTTCGTCCGAAACCTTTTCAGATCTCAATAATTCTATTTCCTTGTAAATTTCTTTCAAAGCATCTTTACAAACTTCCGCTCCTACTTCAGTGGCAATTAAAAAAACTCCTGTTTCAGGATAACTCGCCAATGCCGATCCAATTCCATAAGTATACCCCTTGTCTTCCCTAATATTCGCCATCAATCGAGAACCAAAATATCCTCCTAATAATGTATTCACCACAGTCATTCCGATAAAATCAGGATGCACGCGATTGAATAAAACTTTGCCCATTCTTATTCCGCATTGAACTGAACTTTCTTTCGGAATATTTTTATGAGAAGCCGCTATTGTTTCAAAATTAAAATCAGGATAAACCGATTTTCCTTCTGAAAGCACAAATTCATTATTCAAAATTTCCTGAATATCGTTTCCAAAATTTCCTGAAGCCATCACCACGCAATTATCTGCTTTGTAAAATTCGTTGTAAAAATCTTTCAAATCTTGTGTAGTTAATTTGGAATAATCATCCAACTCTGCCTTTTTTCCATAAGGATGATTACCGAATAATGCTGCACTAAATTCTCGTCGCGCTACAAATTCCACTTTATTTAAATTTACTGAAAGTTTTTGTTTTCCATTGGCAAGAGCAGTATTCAATTCGTTTTCTGGAAAAACAGGACATGTTAAAACTTCTTTCAATACTGGCCAAACATCCTTGAAATTTTTAGAAAGACAATGTAAAGTGATCACTGCATATTCATCTTCTACTTCTCCATGCAAAAATGCACCAAAATAATCCATTCTATCGGCAATTTGACGAGCGGAGAAACTTTTTGTTCCCTCTGTTAATTGCGAAACAGTATAAGAAGCTTGCAAAGGTTTCTTCTGGTATTTAGATCCTGCTTTGAAAAAAAATTCTAAACGAATTACCGGTTGTGAACCTGCTTTTAAAATATAAAAAGGAATCTTATTTCCCAATGAAACTTTCTCTGGCTTGATGAAATCCACCTCTTGAATGGGATGAACTGCTGGTTGTATGCTTCTATCAATCATTTTTTAGCTTTATAAAATAAGGTGGAACAATTTTCTTTTCGAAGCACTTTGGCAGCCATCTCTTTTATTTGAGCAGAAGTAACGTTTCTATAATTAGCTGGCTCATCATTAATCAAATTAATATTTCCAATCAATTCTCCGTAGCAAAGAGCCATTGCTTTATTTAAAACACTCATATCGCCAAATATTTTAGAAGACTCAAATGTATTTTTTACTTTTTCTAATTCCGTATCAGAAATGGATTCGTTGGCAAAAGCATACATAATTTTTTCTACTTCTTCATTCGCATTCTCCAATGAAACACCGTCTACTAATTTCCCAGAAAAAACAAATAAACCTTCATCCAAATCGCCCATCACAAAAGCACTGGCTTCGGTAAACAGTTTTTTCTCTTTTACTAAAGTTTGATACAAACGAGATGATTTTCCTCTAGAGAGAATATCTGAAATCAAATCCGTTGCATAATAATCGGGAGAAACCCTGTTACACATATGCCAAACCTTATACAATGCATCAACAGGAACATCTCGTTCAACGGTTAATTCACGAGCTTCGGTTTGTGCAGGTTCTTTGGGTAAATTACGATTGTATTTTATTCCTGATGGAATTTCTTCAAACCACTTTTTTACCAATGAAAGAACTTCATCTTCTTGAATATTTCCGGCCACACATAAAACGCCATTCAACGGATTGTAATGCTTATAAAAAAATGCTTTCACATCATCCATCGTAGCATTTTCTATATGAGAAATTTCTTTTCCAATGGTTGGCCATAAATAAGGATGCGTTTGATAAGCAAGCGGGCGCAACAACAACCAAACATCACCATAAGGCTGATTTAAATATCGCTGTTTGAATTCTTCAATCACCACACTTCTTTGAACTTCCAAACTTTTAGGTGTAAAAGCCAAACTTAATAATCGATCTGACTCTAACCACAAAGCTGTTTCTAAATTTGCCAATGGTAAAGTTTCATAGTAATTGGTAATATCATTGGATGTAAAAGCATTACTTGTGCCACCAACTTCTTGCAAAGGTTTATCGTAATCGGCAATATTTACAGATCCACCAAACATTAAATGCTCGAATAAATGAGCGAATCCCGTTTTATTAGAATCTTCGTCTCGAGCACCCACATCGTAAATTAAATTTACAGCAACAACAGGTGTTGATTCGTCTTGATGAAGAATTACACGCAACCCATTTTTTAAAATATGTTTTTTATATTGAATCATTTTAAGTTTTATTTAAATCTGTTGTATTTGGAAAGTAAATCTAAGGTTTCTGCATATTCCTTCATAATTTCTTTTACTATTTCGGCTGCAGGCTTTATTTCATTAATCATTCCCGAAACTTGTCCTATTTCTAATTCACCTTCTATTAAGTCTCCTTCGAACATTCCTTTTTTCGCTCTGCCTTTTCCCAATAAAGAAATTAATTCTTCTTTAGAAGCACATTTTTCATAAGCTTCATTCACTTTTTTATAAAACTCATTTTTAATTAATCGAACGGGGGTAAGTTCTTTTAATGTTAAAACAGTGTCGCCTTCTTTTGAATTCATCACTGATTTTTTAAAGTTTTCATGTGCCGACGATTCATTCGAACAAACAAATCGCGATCCTATTTGAACGGCATCCGCTCCTAAAGCCATTGCAGCAACCATTTGTTTCCCTGTTGAAATTCCTCCAGCGGCAATTAAAGGAATAGTAATTTCTTTTTTTACCATAGGAATCAAACAAAGGGTGGTAGTTTCTTCTCTTCCATTATGTCCGCCCGCTTCAAAACCTTCGGCAACTACTGCATCTACCCCCGCTTCTTGAGATTTTAGAGCAAATTTTGCACTCGAAACCACATGGACCACTATTATTCCATGACTCTTCAACAATGATGTATACGTTTTTGGATTACCTGCCGAAGTAAAAACGATAGGAACTTTTTCCTCGATTATGGTTTCAATATGTATATCAATATCTGGATACAACATTGGGAGATTTACCGCAAAAGGTTTATTGGTGGCGGCCTTACATTTTTTAACCTGCTGCTTCAAAACATCTGGATACATGCTACCAGAGCCAATAATTCCTAAACCACCCGCATTACTCACAGCAGATGCCAATTCCCATCCCGAACACCAAATCATACCTGCTTGTATTATGGGGTACTTTACACCAAAAAGTGTTGTTATCTTTTCACTCATCGTTCAAAAATTTAGGACTAAACTACCTATTTTTGTGTTCTAATAATATCAATTGAAAAACTTTGATTTTTACTCGAAAAAACTTACATTTGAACCAATATTGAACTGCTATGCGTACTAAGTATTTGATTTTTACCCTTTGTAGTGTGTTTTTGATGAATTTTTCAAATGCGCAACGCAAGAGTTCTTACTATAAAGTCGATGTTGGGGGTTACCTCGGTATGGCTAATTATTTAGGTGAAATTGGGGGGAAAGAAAAAGAAGCGCGTCCCTTTATTTGGGATATGAAATTGAATCAAACCCGTTGGTCTATGGGTGGATTTGCTCGTTATAAAATCAATGATTTCATTGCTATTCAAGGGAGTTTGAATTATTTAAGAATTCAATGTGACGATAAATTATCTACTAATCGTGGTCGCAGAGGAAGAAATTTAAACTTCAGAAACGACATCCTAGATTTTGCTGTTAGAGGCGAAGTATATATATACAACATTCCAGATGTTGGTGGAACTGGAAAATATCGTTTGGATTTTAAATCTTATGCATTTGTTGGTGTTGGCGCATTTTTGCATGGTCCAAAAACAATTTACGAAGGCTCTTGGGTTAAATTAAGAGAGTTAAAAACCGAAGGACAAACCACGCCTTATTCAAAGGTTGGAATTTGTATACCGGCAGGTTTAGGTTTTTATTTTACAAAAAAACGTAAATACCGTATCGGTTGGGAAATGAGTTGGAGATTAACTTTTACTGATTATATCGATGATATTAGCACTTTTTATGCTGACCCATCTACTTTATCAAGCCAAGCTTCTATTGATTTAGCGAATAGACGTGATGAATTAGGTGACGACCCAAGTGTGCCTCACGAAGACAACTATCAACCACATACTGAAGATGGCGTAATCGTTTATCCAAAAAGGGGAAACGCCAGTGATAACGATACTTATTTTTATATGGGATTAAGCTATAGTTATGTTTTTAGAGGAAGAAATTCATTCTATTCTCAAAACTACAACTGGATTGGCGGACGCGGAAAACGTGACAAAGTGAAGGTTAAGTTTTAATCCTATAAATTTTTTTATTGATCTAAATGTCGGACAGAAAACAAAAACTAGGGCTTCCGGCAGGTTCACTGATTTATATTGGTGATAAGGACAAATTGAAAGCACATGTTGATGTATCTGTTATCGATTTCAACGAAAATCAAATTACTGAATTTTGTCCTACCGACCTTAAAGAACTAATTAAATTCAAAAATCAAGATTCAGTTACTTGGGTTAACATTGACGGAATTCATGATGTAGATTTTATCAAATCAGCTGGTGATATTTTTGAATTACATCCACTCCTACTGGAGGACGTTTTAAATCCTGATCATCGACCCAAAATTGAAGAATATGGTGATTATTTACATTTCACTCTAAAAGAATTAAACTGGAACGAGAAAACGAAAGAAATTGAAAGCGAACAAATAAGTTTTGTTTTAGGTAAAGGATTTGTGATTTCATTTCAAGAACAAAAAGGAGATATTTTCGAACCCATTCGAGATAGAATTCGTCACTCGAAAGGTAGAGTTAGAAAAATGAAAGCCGATTATTTGGCTTATGCTTTGATTGATATTATCGTAGACCATTATTTTACCATCATTGATTTAATAGAAGAAGAAATTGAAGAATTAGAAGTAGATGTATTAAAAAGTACAGACGAACATAATATTCGCAAAATACAAAAACTAAAAAAGGATTTGATGATTCTCAGAAAATCTATCATTCCATTGAGGGAATCGGTGGGGAATTTAGAAAAA
Source organism: Flavobacteriales bacterium (assembly GCA_044368255.1). Lineage (GTDB taxonomy): Bacteria > Bacteroidota > Bacteroidia > Flavobacteriales_D > UBA2798 > CAMBFX01. The sequence continues at coordinate 2,500 of JBIPLT010000077.1, read as the reverse complement.
AGTGGGAGTGATTTAATTGAAGCAAGAACCACTTTCTTTTTAAAAGATGTTTACGATCACACTTTACATATTACCGATTCCATCGAAACTTATCGCGAGATGTTGAATTCATTAATGGAACTTCATATTTCAGGAATGAATAATCGATTGAATAAAGTGATGAAAGTTTTAACCGTTATTTCTACTATTTTTATTCCACTCACTTTTATTGTTGGAGTTTATGGAATGAATTTCGATAATATGCCAGAGATTCATTGGCCATATGGATACTATGCCGTTTGGGGATTCATGATTTGCACCGTACTTCTAATGATTTATATTTTACGAAGAAATAAATGGATGTGATGGAGCAACAGAGTGAGAGCGAGAAACAGAGTGAGAGCGAAGTGTGAGAGCGGGGGAATAGAGCGAGAAACAGAGCGAGAAACAGAGCGAGAGCGAAGTGTGAGAGCGGGGGAAGAAAGCGAGAAACAGAGCGAGAGCGAAGTGTGAGCGAGAGCGGGGGAAGAGAGCGAGAAACAGAGCGAGGAACAGAGTGAGAGCGAGGATGAGTGCAAAACATTTTCAATAAATAGGCCGATTCATTTTAATATTCAAAATTTTCACCAAAAAAATACGTAAATTAAAATCGCACTGAATCCTGGTTTTTCATTATTCATTTATCATTTTACATTTTACATTTATCTATATTTGTTATCAAACAAAAAATCATGCGCGAAATAATTGAAAAAGCTTGGGAGAATCGTGAATTATTAAAAGATGCTTCAGTTCAACAAACGATTGAAAACGTAATTGAAGAATTAGATAAAGGAAGAATTCGTGTGGCAGAGCCAACAGCTAACGGATGGCAAGTAAATGAATGGGTAAAAAAAGCAGTAGTGATGTATTTCCCTATTCGAAAAATGGAAACCTTCAACGTAGGCCCAATGGAATTTCATGATAAAATGAAATTGAAAAATAATTATGCTGATTTAGGCGTGAGAGTAGTTCCGCATGCTATTGCGAGATACGGAGCCTATTTAGCGAAAGGTGTAATCATGATGCCATCGTATGTGAATATAGGGGCGTATGTAGATTCAGGAACGATGGTAGACACCTGGGCAACGGTTGGCTCTTGCGCGCAAATTGGAAAAGATGTTCACCTCAGTGGCGGTATTGGAATTGGTGGTGTTTTAGAACCGTTGCAAGCCGCTCCAGTTATTATAGAAGATGGTTGTTTTATTGGTTCACGTTGCATAGTGGTGGAAGGAGTTCGTGTAGAAAAAGAAGCCGTGTTGGGTGCAAATGTAGTTCTGACAAAATCCACAAAAATCATTGATGTAACAGGAAATTCTCCAATAGAACATAAAGGATTTGTTCCTTCACGATCAGTTGTTATTCCTGGTTCATATACCAAAAAATTTCCTGCAGGAGAATTTCAAGTTCCTTGTGCGCTAATTATAGGACAAAGAAAAGAAAGTACCGATTTGAAAACATCATTGAATGATGCGTTGAGAGAACATGATGTGGCTGTGTAATTAGAATTAAAAAAATAATATAAAATTAAAAAGCCCGATCAATTGACCGGGCTTTTTACTAATTAACCTTTTAAACTATTTACCGAAAGAATTTGTACTTGTATTGGTAACTTTTACTTTGTCGTTTCCAGTAGAAATTACTTTAAATTCTGTTCTTCTGTTTTTCTCATGTTCTTCTTCTGTACACGTAGCTTTAACTGCTCCTTCACATTCACATCCGTTTAGAATCTCTGATTCTCCATATCCTTTACCATATATACGCTCAGGGCTAGTAATTTTCTTTTTGATGTATTCCGCAGAAGCTTTTGCACGTTGATCTGATAATTTTTCGTTGTAGGCTTTGGGTGCTCTACAATCCGTATGGGCTCCTAATTCAACAATCATATTCGGGTATTTATTCATAACTTCAACAATCTTATCTAATTCAATTGCTGCATCCGGTCTAATTTTAAATTTATTCTTATCAAAATTGATTGGATTGATCTGAACCAATTCTGCCAAATCTTTCACCTCTGGATCTAATCCTAAATCTAAAGCACCATGAACTTCATATTTTCCTGGCTTTGTAAATTGCTCATTATAGGTCACCGTTTTTGTAAAGTAACCTTCTTTTTCTAATTTAATATTATAACTACCACGATCATTTAATTTCTTGTCATTTAATGGACGTAAATAATCTCCAGTGGCAGGAGTATTATACACAGTCTCATCTCCCGTCATATTATCCAAAATCGTCAATTTTACATCACTTAAAACCTCTTTACTTTTCTTATCCGTAACAATTGCATATAAGGATAGTCCTGGATCTTTTTCAAGTACTAGATCAGCATAAATAACATCTTCTGGAACATCGGTATTGGCTTTGTTTTTCCCATCAAAATATTTTTCTTTCGTTCCTCCTAAACCAAATTCCAATTCCTCATCCACTAAAAATTCATAGTTACCATTAGCATCACTCTTTACAGATTGAACAACTTCATTGT
>JBIPLT010000076.1:0-12006 GCA_044368255.1 Flavobacteriales bacterium | reverse complement strand
AATAATTAGATTTAAATTCTAAAGGCCCCTTTTTCATTTACCACATGCATTTTCTCATTTGGCAACTTTTCTTTTTTCCACTTTTTTATTTGGTAGTTTTTATTGGAAGAATCAATCACTAAAAATTTAAAATCATACATTTTTCTAATGTCGCTAAGTTGGATATTTGGATTTCCAGAAATGATTAACACCTCAATGCTTAACTTTTTCTTTGGTATAAATACTTGAAATGACGTATCAATTTGAGCGACTCTTAAACTTCCCATGGCCCAATAATTTTTATACTTCAATACTTCAGATTGGTAATGTTTTACTTCGTTTGATAAGTGTTTTGTTTTAAAAATTCCGATATCATCCCAATGATGATTCATATGAAATAACATTTTGTTTTTATCCTTATATAATTGATTTGAACTCAAAAAAACATTATTCCTTCCTTCCACCCAACTTATTGCCGTTTCATTTTTCACTTGATAAACGATGAATTGAGAATTATAATTTTGACGCCATTTTTCGAATGAAAAAATCGAAAATAAAAGGATGCTTGAATAAATGGATAATTTCAACAGCCAAACTTTCTTCACATCCGTAAAAAACAAGAATGAAAGAATAATAATATAAATCAACCACGTTTCAAAAATGGAAATTGAAATTCCTGAACTCAATGAATAGGGAAGTTGTTCCACCCAATAAACCGATTCATTTAAAATTTTAACTGACCATTTTAAAGTGAAAATCAGAAACTCATTTAAAAACGGAACAAAAGATAAAATCAAGGCAAGAATCCCATTGTACAAAATCACTGTTCCCAGCGGAATAACTATTAAATTACTAATTAAAAAATAATTCGGAAATTGATGAAAATACAATAATCCCAAAGGGAAAGTAGCGATTTGAGCAGCAATAGAAACAGCAGTTACATTCCATGTAAAATCAATTATTCTATTTTGAAAGAAAAATAAATTATAAATTTTAGGATGGAGATAGACAATTCCCAAAACCGCGAGATAAGAAAGTTGAAATCCAACTTCCATAATTAACAAGGGGTCTATACAGAGTAAAACAAATGCGGAGGCCGATAGAATATTGTATATAGAAGCATTGCGATTAATTAATTTCCCAATCACCACAAAACTTAACATGGCTGCTGAGCGAAGTACTGAGGGTGATAATCCAGTAATCAATGCGTACAACCATAGAATCAATAAAATCAAAATAGCTTTATAATACTTTCCATTTTGAAATCGTAATAAAAACGAAAGTAATTTATCAAACACCGCAAAAATTATAGCCACATGCAAACCAGAAACAGATAAAACATGTAATGCGCCAGAGCTAGAATACGCATTTTTTGTTTCTTGATCTATTTCATTCATATAGCCCAAAATCAAAGCCGATGCCACTGCAAACTCCTGATTTTCGAGTCCTGCTTCTTTTAAAATTCGTAATAATCTTTTTCTGGATTCAAATGCGAATGTGAAAATAGAATTCCCGCTCTCACCTGTTTTTTTCCAGCTAAATTCATCTACAAATCCTTGCGCATAAATTTGATGGAAGGCACAAAATTGTTTATAGTTAAATTCTCCCGGATTTTGTGGCGAATTAATTTCTTGCAAATTGGTATGAACAATCAATTCATCACCGTATTGCAATTTTAGCGATTTTTCATTCTTACGAAAATATAAAATGGCCTTCCCACCTAATGAATTTTGCTTTTTGTTTTCTAAAAAACCAATTAATCGCACTTCAACCTTTACCGATTTTTCTTTATGAATGGGCTCATTGATAATTTTTAACTGATAGGTTTTCTCTTTATTTTCTAAATGAACATAATGTGTTTCATTTTTTCGGTCATCAAAAAAACCGGTCCAACAAATTCCTGCCGAAAAAAGTAAAACAGAAAGATAAATTCCATTTATCACTCTTAAATTAAATTTTCCAAGAATATTTACGGTAATAAAATCGGTGAAGTAAATAATGAAAAGAAAAATAAATAGAAATAATACAAATGGGCCACCCATTCCTAAATAGATATGCGATAAAATTCCTGCTAGAAAAGGAGTTAGAATTCTTACAAAAGGATATTGACCAAATTTATTCATTCACAAAAAGTGAATAAACATAAATGAATAAAAACAGAAATTGAGACTGGCGGAAAGGAATTTTAAAATCGATTCAAAAAATCAGTTTTTATACCTAGAAAAATTCGATTTAATTTACGTAGAACAACTTAATTCTTTTTTTTGGAATTGAGTTTTTGCTCGTCTGCTATTCGTTGATTCAAGAAAAATATTTCCTGGCTGGTTTGATTATAATGTTTAATCAGAAAAGAAGCATTAGCCTTTTCCATGGCAGTTACCAAATCACCTTTTCTTTCGTAATAAATAGCTAAATTATGGAGTGATCTTGCTCTCACTTTTCTTTTCATACTTTTTGAACTTTGACTCCACAATTCAAAAGCTAATTCCCATTCACCTAATCTAGAAAATCTAGAGGCATTTCTCAAGGCTTGACTTCCTCCTTTGAAATAAGGTCTACGTTGAGAAACCCATTGATCTGAAATTCGAAAAGCGTGATTAATTCCAGCCATATAACCGGTTCCTGAAACTACCCCATAATTTTGAGTGTAATTTACTCTATTCCATCCGTAGGGATAAGTGGAATAGGATGTCCAAGTTTGCTCCCGATGTTCGTCTTGTAAAACCCCTCCTTTTTGATACATTCTCCAACCGGTTTTAATCACCATATTATTATTTCCATAGGCGCCACCTCTATTCATTATTGGATGAATAGCGCCATCTAAAATGGTGGCAAATCCCGAATTAGAATCAAAATACTCCAAGGCAACAATCGCATCTACTTTTAAAACATCACAAAGCGAATCGATTAATTTAGTAGAAAATCGTGATGGGAAATTATTAATGGCGTTGCTAATGTAAACTTGATTAACCAAAACGATGCTATCGTAATTCAAAGATTTTAAAAGGCAATCATACAATCCTCTTACACATTTTTCGGCACCATCTTTATCGGCAAAAACCGATTCGCCCGATATAATTCCTTCTAAAACATTTTTGGCTTGTGAACCTGATGGCATTCCCGTTCTATTAATAATTCCAACACTCTTTATGTCCTCAATACCTTCAATAAATGCTGGTTTTTTAGCCCTAATATCTGTGTAAATGGTACAAGATGAAAATCCAGCAAGAAAAATGAAAAGGATGGAATATGTCCAAAGGGTGAAAAAGCGCATATTATTTTTTTAAATTCATACATCAAATTTAATTCCAAAAATGAGATTTTAACCATTTGTGATCTAATAATTAGGTTTATCATCCATTCCATTGGTTGAAAGCGATAGCTACGCCCTGATTAACTACATTCGTTAATTCATAAAATAAACCTAATTTTGTGCATGCAATCAGCAAAAATAACCATCATTGGAGGCGGAAATTTAGGTTCCTCGATAGCTTCTGGATTAACCGAAGCAGGAAAGAATCCTTCTGATATTATCATTACTCGTAGACAGATTGAAAAACTGGCTCCATTACAGAAAAAAGGAATACAGGTAATTTCAGATAATATCAAAGCCATCGAAAAGGCAGATATCATCATTTTATGTGTGCTTCCTCAAAAAGTAAATGAAGTTTTGGATGAAATAGCTAATTCCATTCAACCTCAACAATTGATTGTTTCAACTGTATCGGGAATAACTATTGACGATATTCAATCAAGAATAAAAGCAAAGGTGGAAATCATTCGAGCCATGCCCAATACCGCCATAGCTATTCGTGAATCGATGACTTGCATTGCCGGAAAAAATAAAAATTCTCCGTCTATAAGTATCACCAAATCTATTTTTGATGATCTAGGAAAAGTGACGGTGATCAATGAAGATCAAATGACATCTGCAACGGCTCTGTGTGCTTGCGGAATTGCCTTTTTCCTTCGTGCCATTCGTGCAGCTTCACAAGGTGGAATAGAAATCGATTTTCATTCGGATGAAGCTTTATTGATGGCCGCGCAAACTGCCAAAGGAGCTGCAGCGCTTTTAATTCATAACGAATCGCATCCCGAAGATGAAATTGACAAAGTAACTTCTCCGAAAGGATGTACGATTGCTGGATTAAATCAAATGGAACATGCTGGTTTTAGTTCTGCTTTTATTAAGGGAATTGTTACCTCAGCACAAAAAGCGGGCGGACTTTATTCAAAAAATGAATCAGAAAAATGAGTACTCCTTCAGAAAAAGTAATTTGGATAACGGGTGCTTCTTCGGGAATCGGAGAAGAATTGGCTAAACAATATGCTCGTAAAAATTTTAAATTAGTTCTTTCTGCACGCAATGAAAAAGAATTGGAAAGAGTAAAAAACGAATGCAAAGGAGCTAAAGAAATTTTTATTCTTCCTTTGGATTTAGCCTTAGCAGACACCCTGAAAGAAAAAGCAGAAAAAGTAATTTCACATTTCGGAAGAATCGATATTTTAATTAATAACGGAGGATTAAGTCAACGCAGCGAAGCTTTAGAAACGGATCTTTCTATTGATAGAAAAATTTTTGAAGTCAATTATTTTGGAAATATTGCTTTGACAAAAGCAGTGGTTCCGTATATGAGAAACCAAGGAGGAGGACAAATTGCCGTAATGAGCAGTATTGCTGGAAAATTTGGATTCTTTTTGCGTTCAGCTTATTCTGCATCCAAACATGCATTGCATGGATTTTATGAATCATTGCGTTTAGAAGAAGAAAAAAATAATATTTCCATTACCCTTCTTTGTCCCGGAAAAATTAATACCAATATTTCGGTGAATGCCATTGGTAAAGATGGGAAATCACATGGTGTGATGGATCATAATCAGGCAACAGGAATGCCAGTAGAAATTTGCGCCACAAAAATCATTTCCGCCATCGAAAAAAAGAAAAAAGAAGTATTGATTGGTGGAAAAGAAATAAAAGCGGTGACTTTAAAAAGATTTTTTCCGAATTGGTTTTATAGAGTAATTAGAAAACAGAAGGCGGTGTAATCACCTCACTATACTCACATGTCCTCGTTTCTCAAAAATTTCTTGCGTAACATATCCCACACCTCTCACGCGATAAACATAAACATCCATTTGTGCTTTGGTTGAATTGGGCCCATTATGCGTTACTCCATCCCATTCAAATTTCATATCATTGGATTCAAAAATTAAATTTCCCCATCGATTAAAAATTAAAATTTCAAATGTAGAAGGATCTATTCCTGTTGACTCGATAAAAAAACGATCGTTCTTGCCATCTCCGTTGGGTGTAAATGCATTCGGAACAAAAAAGGCTGGCTCATCATAAATGGTAATAAATTGACAAGTAGAATCTGAACATCCAGCTTGGTCGGTTGCCTCCAAACAAATTAAATAAGTGTATTGCTCTGCTGGAAAAGTAAATGATGTATTAGGACTAAATGCAGATCCTAAAGTGTCAAACGTCCATAGGTAAGAATTATTTCCTGGCGTAGTATTGTAAAAATTCACTCCCGGCTCATAAATAGTTGGGCGTGGCGGATCAAATGTAAATGAAACTGGAATATTCGGTGGATTAATTACCGTAGTTTGCCCATTATCTTCACAACCTAAACCATCACCCACAACGATAGAATAATTTCCAGAACATAAATTCGGAAATGTATTTGCTGCTTGAAAGGTTATTCCTCCATCAATACTATACAAAGTGGTATTGCTAGAAGTAATAATTATTTCTCCATCACAAGTATTCGGACAAGAAGTAATAGTAGAAACAATTGAGGTAATCACTGGTCCATTTAATGCATCAATCACTGCTGTAACGCTTGACTGACATTGATTTTCATCTTCAATCAAAACAGTATACAAACCAATACATAAATTATTAAAAATATCAGCTGCTTGAAAAGTTCCACCGTTATTGATACTGTATTGGTAATTTCCAGTTCCACCTGTTGCATTTACATCAATAATTCCCAAACAAGTTCCGCAATCAGTATCGGTATTCGTCTGCGTTGCACTTACTGGTGTAGGTTGACCCACACTTACAATTTGCGTTTGTGTACAAACTCCCGCTAGACCACCCGCATCTCTCACCCAAGCTGTATATGCACCTGCACAAAGATTATTAAAAATGGGTGAAGCTTGTGTGGTTGCTCCATTATTGATGCTATACAAAAATGGCCCTTGACTTCCTGATGCTGTAATCGTAATTGATCCATCACATCCGCCATTGCAAGAGGTAGAATCCATCACAATGTTATCAATGGATAAATCACATGGAACGCATCCAGCAGGCGAAGGATAGTTGCGAGAGCCAATACAGGATTGCGCATCCGAAAAAACAACATTCACCGTGCAGTTTTGACCAGTAGAATTTAAATTATTAAAGCTATAAGAAAGTGGACTTACAAATGGCGCATTATAGACCACTGGTGCTCCTCCGCAACTATTGGTAATCGTCATGGTTCCAGTAATGGGCGGATCAGTAAAAGAAACATTCCCTGAAACGTTATATAGATTTGTTGCAGGATTACAAGCTGTTGTTGTAGCCGTAACATTGGTAATAGAACATGGAATTACAATATCACAGTCAGTAGAACCTGAGCCACCCGTTTGTGAGAACTGAATGGTGCCCGGTACGTTTTCGAAATTCGTCAATAGCAAAACATATATTTGACCGGTAACTGCTGATGGTATATTTGCCGTTTCAACCGCTGCCGTTGAATAACTACAATCCACAACATTTCCGCCTGGAATTGTATTGCACGCTTGGTTAAGGGTGTTATAGGGGCCAAACATGACAAAATCAACATCTATTCCACTTCCACCTGCTGCCGTTTGATTAATGGTAATATCAATATTTCCAGATTGATCTATCTGCAAAAAATACCAAGCAGGATTAGGAGTAGTTCCGCAACAATCTATTTGGCCAAGGTCTCCCGAATTAGTAGTATTCGGAAAAGTATAGGTTGTTCCCGTGCAAAATGGATCTGAGTTTGGACAATTTGCTCCCTGAGCAAAGATTTGCGAGGGTAAACCAAAAACTAAAAACAGAAAAATATGTTGGATAATGTGTTTCAAATCAATACAAAAATAGGTAAATTGCTCAATATAAAATTACCAATGGTTAAATCTTAGACTGCCTTTAACTCAGTTTTAGCATAAATTGTTCCAAATTCATTTGGGTAATTACTAATTGCTTTGCTTAAGAACCTTTTGATGGTTGATTTTGAGAGTTTGCGGAATGAAAAGTCCCTAAAATAAAAACGACTTAGCAAAATATTAACTTTTTCATCGTCCTGGCTCTTGGTTTATTGGGAAGCAAAATTTAATCTTTAAGTTTTATAAATTCAACCTTTAAAAACTGATTTTTATCAATTATTTTAGATTGTATTTTAACCAAGAGAGTTAAAAACTGTCTAAATGGGTTGAAGTGTTAGCTCATTATTACCTGTGGATGAACAATCTTTTAATTTATTGAATGGTTCATAAAAAGAGTTGTGAGATGAATATTCTTGGCTTAAATTTGACACCGTAAGTGAATATCCTACAGGAGACGTATCTGTCCATCCGCAACCACTTACTTAAAGTTTCGGAACAATTTAAAATAAAATATATGAAAAATTCTCTACTTGCTCTCGCTTTTATTGCTGCAACTACTGCTGCAAATTCTCAGTGTACCACACTATTTTATTCAGAATATGTAGAAGGCTCCTCTCACAGTAAAGCTCTTGAGATTTATAATCCAACGGCTAACCCTGTAGTATTAACAAATTATAAAATTGCTCGTTATTCCAATGGAAATACGGCCATTTCTGATTCTTATAATTTAACAGGAACGGTTGCTGCAAATGATGTATATGTAGTAGTCAATGGTGTTGCCACAGACCCAGGTGATGGTGCATTCTGTGATCCTATCTTATACGCCATGGCTGATGAGCACTCTCAACCTGCCTATCCTTCTCCGCTACACATGAATGGTGACGATGCTATTACTTTAGAATTAATCTCAACTGGGGCTATTTTAGATATTTTAGGTAAAGTGGGTGAAGATCCAGGTACAGCATGGGCGGATGGAAACGGTGCATGGTGGACAGCAAATCACACTTTGATTAGAAAAAGTTCTGTTCAAGGCGGTGTAACTACCAACCCAACTGTTTTTGATCCAACTGTTCAATGGGATTCATTACCAAGTAATACTTGGACTAATTTAGGTCAACATGCTTGTGATTGTAATAGCCTTGGTGTAACTGAAACTGTTGAAACAGAAACTTTTTATGTGTTTCCAAATCCAGCTACCGATGGAAATGTTTTAATTAAAGGAACAGAAATCATCACTTCGATTGAAGTTTATAATGCTATTGGAGAAAAAGTAATTTCTGCCAATGGAAATGTTGGTCGTGCAGATTATTATTTAAATGTGGAAAATTTGGATGCGGGTGTATATTTTATCCATATCACCTTCAATAATCAACTTTTTTCTACCCAGCGTTTGATTAAAAAATAATTCTTAAAAAGTTTATTTCATGTTGCGAAAAATTATATTCCTGCTGATTGCAGCTTTACCTTCTTTTGCCTTTTCTCAACAAATGGGAACTGTAAAAGGAGTAATAAAAGATGGATTAACCGGTGAAGCTTTGTTTACCGTTAATGTTTATCATGCCGCAACATCAAAAGGAACCACAACCGATTTCGATGGAAGATATAGCTTAAGTGTTCCATATGGTTCACAAACTATTTCATTTAGCTTAGTAGGTTATGATGCGATTGAAAAAAAAATTGAAATAAATAAACCAGTAACTGAACTTACTATTGAACTTTCTTCAATGACCTTAAAGGAAGTAACAGTTACCTCGAGTTTTATCACTGATGAAAGATCTACACCATACTCCATAACAACTATACAGCCAAAAAAAATTGCTGAAGAATTAGCTTCGCAAGATTTACCCATGATTTTGAATAGCACACCTGGAGTATATGCTACTCAGCAAGGTGGTGGAGATGGGGACGCTCGAATAACCATTCGTGGATTTAATCAACGAAATGTTGCAGTGATGGTAGATGGTGTTCCAGTAAATGATATGGAAAATGGATGGGTATATTGGTCGAATTGGTTTGGATTAGATATGTCGACTCGAAGTATTCAAATGCAACGTGGTTTAGGTGCTTCTAAAATTGCTATTCCTTCTATTGGAGGAACAATGAATATTATAACGAAAGGTTTAGATTCATATAAAGGCGGAAGTGTTAAACAAGAAGTAGGAACAGGTGGTTTTTTACGCACCTCGTTCGCATTATCCACTGGAAGAAATGAAAAAGGTTGGGGAGCAACTGCTGCGTTTTCATATAAAAGAGGAAACGGATGGGTAGAAAATGCATTTTCAGAAGGATATTTTTATTTTCTAAAAATCGAAAAACAATACAAAAAGCATTTACTTTCTTTTTCTGGATTTGGTGCGCCTCAAAAACATGCCCAACGCTCCTTCAAAAAGGGAATTGAATTTTATGATTCAGAATATGCTGCAAAATTAGGAATAGATACAGCCGACGCAAAAAATCATGGATTACAATTTAATGAACATTGGGGGTATTTGGATAGAGGAGCCACTTCATTTAGCGATACAGGAACCAATAAAAGTGTCATATATGAGCGTTTAAATTATTTTCATAAACCCCAAATTACATTAAAAGATTTTTGGTCAGTGAATGATAAATTAAGTATTTCTACTCTTGCCTATTTATCAATAGGTAATGGTGGCGGTACAAGTGCGGGAACAACAACTTCATCGTCACTTTCTACACAAACAGATTATACTCCAGAAGGACAAATAGATTTTCAAAAATTTTATAACACCAATAAATTTGGCCCATTTTCAATAGACGCGCTTTATAGTTTAACCGAACATAAGTCAAGCCGGATAATTCGAAGCTCAATTAATAATCATCGATGGGTAGGAATGCTTTCGACCTTTAACTATAAAATGAATGAAGAATTCACTTTTTCTGGAGGACTAGATTTTAGAGATTACGTGGGTCAACATTATAGAGAAGTTTATGATTTATTAGGGGGTGATTATGCCATTGATAATTTGAATAAAAATGCGGCAACAGATGTTAGACGAGTAGGAGACAAAATTGGATACAATTATGATGGTCTTGTTCGTTGGGCAGGAATGTTTGGTCAAGCAGAATATAAGAAAAATGTTTGGTCAGCATTTATGAATGTTTCTGGAGCCACTTCTGGATATAAAAGAATTGATTATTTCAGAAAGAAAACTCTCACATTAGATGGAGTTGAATACGCGGAAGCATTAGGTTATGGTGATCAAGTTTTTTATAACGGATCAAGTATGATTACAGCATTTGAAGGTGCGGGAGTTACTACCAATGGAGACACAACATTCGTTAATAATTCTGGAACTGTAAATGACGGATTTATTGTTGGTGCAACATCACCATATACACTTGAAAGCAAGGAAGCAAGTTATACGCAAACCAAATGGAAATGGCTTCCCGGTTTCACTATAAAAGGTGGTGCAAATTATATGTTGAATGAATTCAATAATATTTATGTGAACGCAGGATTTCTATCTCGCACACCAAGATTCAGTAATGTAATTGATAACACGAATCAGTTTTTTCAGAGCTATCAAAATGAAAGTTTAAGCGCAAAAGATTTGATGAAATTGAATGAAAAAATATCTGCGCTAGAAATCGGTTATGGTGCTAAATATGAAAAACTGGCTGTGAATGTTAATGCTTATTACACTTTCTGGAAAAACAGACCTTTGGATTTTGCTCCAACCATTACCATCGATGACCAAATTTATTCTTTAAACATTACCGGAATTAATGCACTTCATAAAGGAATAGAATTAGACTTTGCCTACATGCCTTTCCAAAAATTAACTATTGAGGGTTCTATTTCATTAGGAGATTGGACATGGGAATCGGGTCAGTCTGCCTATTTATTAGATGAAAATAATCAATACTTAATTGATGATAATAATGATACTGTAAAAGTAGATTTTGATGCCACCAATGTTCATGTGGGTGATGCTGCACAAACACAATTTGCTGGGATCATTCGTTATGAATTTGCACCTGACGCATACATTAAAGCAAGATTTGTTCATTTTAGCAATCAATACGCAAACTTCGATCCGTTTGATTTAGCGGGAGCAAATAAAGGAAGAGAATCATGGAAAATGCCCGCTTATGGAATGACAGAGTTACATGCTGGATATCGTTTCAAATTAGATAAAATAAGAATAGATGTTAGAGGAAGCATTATCAATTTATTTGATGTTGTTTTCTTAACCGATGCACAAAATAATGATAGTTTCCTTCCTAATCCATCCACCAATTTCGATGCTAATTCGGCTTCGGTATTTTTTGGACAAGGAAGACGATATAACATTTCACTTCAAATAAATTTTTAAAATAAACGCTTTCAACTATGCGAAAATTATTACTTGCCTCATTTGTATTTGCTGGATTACTTGTAAATGCACAAACCACGCTTCCTACCACGTGGGATGCTGCTGGAACTCCTCCAGGCGGATGGACATTATCTAATACTTCATTATACGGATCTTCAGGAAATCCTGCTCCAGCTATTCGTTTTGATAATACTGCCGATTATATGGATATCTGGTTTTCGGATGAACCAGGTGCTTTAACTTATGATATTGCTGGGAATTCTTTCAGCGGAGGAACCTTTACAGTTAAAGAATCTCCCAATGGAACCACATGGACAACCGTTAGAACTTTCACTACTTTATCATCTGGAACTTATGTAGGAACAACCGATCCACTATTAAGCACTACACGTTATGTTCGTTTTGAATACACCATTAAAGTGGGTGGAAATGTGGGATTAGATAATATCAATGTTGCTTTACCCGTTGCAGGGCCAAATCAAGAAATTGATGCATTACAAGGCTCAGGTCGTATTCCTTCAGGAGGAACTGCAGTGATTGCTTCTCCAGTAAGTACAACTAC
>JBIPLT010000369.1:0-3809 GCA_044368255.1 Flavobacteriales bacterium | reverse complement strand
TTCTTGTTCAACAAGTGCAAATTCTTCTTGAAACACCTCTGGGGTTCTGCCTTCTCCTAGAGCAGCAGGAGTTCCCGCAGCTATTAGGGCTTCTTTTAGTGTTTTTTCAATATCGTAATTTAGCACTGTGCACTGGAACCAATTTGCTACATAGCCATCTTTATCAATTAAGTACTTTTCAAAGTTTCCGCCCTGCATTGCGCCATTAGAAATAGGTTGATTAAGCCAAGGTGACAGGTAACCGTCTCTGTTTGGGATTCCCAATTCTTTTTGCTTTGCGGCGTAAGCATGCATTTGATCTTTAATCTCACGGTATAGCTCATGAGTTTCTTTTCTTGGCTGCCCCAACCCATTTACAGAATCATCACCTTTATACGGGCTCAATTCAGTAGCGCTCTTATTTGGGTTTGACGACACCATCTCTGAGAACTTAAAGGTGGTTCCATAAACCTCTTGTCCGTATTCTTGTGAGTCTAGCCCGCAGGTAATGCCTTCAGACCACTTACCCTTAGTAACTCCTGGACCACAGAAGTCATTAGTAGGAATAGCAATAACTTGGAAATCATCTCCACCGTACTTATCTTGAAGCCATTGGAGAACTTCCATTTGATTAGCGTTGCCGCAACCAACTGTTGTATTAGCTAACAGAGTTACTTTACCCTTAAATTGCTCTAAAAACCCAGGGGTTCCCTCGGCCGAGTTAAGTGGTATATCATAGATAGATTTCATAGTTATATTATAGCCTGTCCTTACGGTTGTTTGTCACCTGTATGCTTTGTTATTTCCCAAAAGAATGGGCATGTAAATCTTAAGCCACTCTTGATCTCAGTAACTCCGTGGATATAGTTTTTATCCCCTGGGAAGAAATAAGCAGCGCCCTTTTTAGGCTTAAACTGTACACCCTGCAAAGGAAAGTATAGCTCACCGCCCTCGTAGTCGTCATTTAAATAGAACAAACTTGAGAGGTCATAGTTTGGAAAATCGTTAGGTGTTCCAGCATCAGGGCCCTCATGAAGCTCTTTATCAGCATGGGGTTTTTGAAACTGCCCAGGAAGCCACTTAACAATAGTTGTGCCCGTAGGGTGAACCTCTACCTTATAAAAGTCTTCAATAATAGGCTTTAGTCTTTGAAATAAGCCTGCAATTATTGGGGATATCTTTGGGTCATTTTTATCTAAGGTAGGCTGGGTTGCAACCCTATCTTTCCAGTAATCTGAGTCGTAAGTGACCGTACCATTCTCATTTGTATGGCTTTGAGTTACATCCCAGATTGTTAGAGACTTAGCCGCTTTTTCTAAAAACTCTATCTCTTCTTGAGTCATAAAGTTCTCTAGCTCAACAATCATGTCTTTGCTGTCCCCAAACCAGCCGGATGGGGTCATAGACGGCGTTCTTTTTACTACAGTATATGAATCTTTGTTTTGTTCCATGTTCATAGCATATTCCTTTTCGTTTTATCTACTACCCCTAATTTTAATGCTTTTACTTCATGAGAGCCTTGGGACTCTTCTTTTTCATTTACAGCGTCTCTATACCAGTCTGTCCATTTTCCAGCAGAGTTTATTGCCTGTGCGGCATTCCCATAGGATATGTTTGCGTTTAGTCTTTTTCTATCTGGGTCTTGGTACTCAACAATCTCAATATCTGTCCCATTTAAATTTGACAAAGATATGGGGATAATTGTGGCAACTGGAGTTCCCGCTTTAATAACTACTCGCTTATTTGCAGTCTTTGCCTTAATAGCTAAAGGCAAAGGATTATCATAAAAAGAAGTACTAATTAAAGACGCCATTGTTTCAAACTCATCACTAAAATAATTTACCGGGTTAATGGTAAAAATACTGACGTCCTGATCTGTTCTAAAAACTAGGCCGGTATTTAGGCTTACAGAGGACTGCCCTCTTCCAGAATAGGATCCTTCTGGACTAAATACTTGAACATGATCTGGGGTTTGGTCATTTATACCATCCCAAATAAACTCAATATCTTCTAGACAAGACAGGCCCCAACCAATTACATTTGACTGGGTTACTGGAAAACACCTATACGCATGGTTCTCTGATGTTGCCTCCATCCAGTCTCTTTTAATTGACATGGGTTGAATATCAAACATGGCACCTTGTGTTTTTTCAACTGAGATATTAAACATTAGTCTGCGTCTGCGCTATACATCTCTGGGGTGTGAAACTTTTTGCTGTAGTCAAGCATTGTCACAATAGAATACTTAGTTCCAGAAGTTACGGGCATTGCTTGATGTGGATACATAAAGTTTGATGGGAAGATAAATAGGTCTCCAGCATCTGCTTTAACCTTTAAATTTTGTAATCTAAAGTAAAGCTCCCCACCTTCGTAGTCATCATTTGGATATGCAACTAAAGATACAGTACAGTTATAAGAAAAACCATGGTCGTGGTGCTCCATAAAGTGCTGTCCTGGGCCGTACTTAATAAAGTTAAAGGCTTCCCAGTACTTTAGGTTGTTAATATTATACATCCTTGAGTAGTCTTGAACCGCAGGCAACTTTACATCGTATAGGTCTTGCCACAAAGATTGAAGATTTAAACTAACCTGACTCATGTCATTTTCAATATCTGTCTTTTTAAATTTAAAATCATTGCAGTCACGATATTCTGGCATAAGTTGTTTATACCCAACATATGCTGGTTGCCAAGCATACCCAGTCGTATCTCCTTCTGGCTTAAGGTTAGCCTCAATTCGACCTACAACATTGATATCCTTCTTGATTACGCCTTTATAGCAAAAAATGCCATTACCTAAATCAACTTTTTCTGTCCATGTTTGCATTATATTCTCCCTATTTGTAGTCTCTTTTTGACCAAACTTTGTTTTGGTATACTCCGCCATCAGGCTGACGGTAAAATTGCATGTTATTCACTAGTTTATCATACATTGTAGATTGATCTGGAATCTCTATTTTGTGTTCCCAGTTTTCTCTTTTAAACGGAAGAACCTGCAGGTACGGGGTTCCTTCGGGTATTGTACCTTCCCAACCTTCTGGAAGAAAAAACGGAAAAGTTCCAAGGAAATGAAGCTTATCTGAGTCTACTACGCCAGTAGTATTTAAAAATGGCAGGTCAAACCTATTCATTGGGGTCATAAACAGCGCACTGTATCCTTCTGGGAGCTCTAACCCCCAAGGAGAACTCCAAGCAAAGTGGGTTTGATAGTACCCCTTTGGGTGTTCAAACTGTGGCATAGGAGGTCGTTGAGTACAAAAATCTTTATACTTAGGGTCATCAATTTTTACGTCTATGATTCCCTGGTCATTTTTATAAAAAACTAAGTCGCACGGTGTTTTAAAAATGTATCCAGTTGTAAAGGAGTCCATAAGAGCAGGGCACGCCTTCCACGTAGGAATCTTTCCATAGTCATCAGTTGTGCCTTCTTTAGGGAACGGGCAGACTTCTTTTGGCGCCTTGTAGTATTCCCCGTTTGGCATTTTTGCAAACCTATCTGCATCTTTGTACCAATCTGGCATCTGTGTTTGTGTTGGCGCTGGGACAGAAATATGCTTCTTATCTATCCATGGGCGAAAAGATCTAAATATAGCGACTAAAGACATTACTTGTGCCCCAATTCATTGATATCTGTCATAACAACAACGCAGTATTTTGTCCCCGAAACCATTGGCAGGGATGCATGCTCATAAATATAGTTTGATGGGAAGACTGCAATGTCCCCAACTTTTGGCTTATAAACTAAGTTATCAAGTCTTGGGAACTTTATGTCTCCACCTTCATAATCATCGTTAATATAGATGACGGCAGACACTGTACAGTTGTAGGCAG
>JBIPLT010000281.1:0-3824 GCA_044368255.1 Flavobacteriales bacterium | reverse complement strand
ATTAATATACGTGCCAACCAACCATATATTGAAGTGTCTTTGGTTGCATTTTCAATAATTTGAGGGGCGCCTCCAATGAAAACTATTAACAAAAATAAAGGAGAGACATATTTGATAATGAATTTAAAAATGATTGGAACTTTAATATCTGCCCCATCGGTAATTTCTTTCCATCCTTTGTCCATTCCGAAAACCCAAGCAAAAAGAATTATTTCTACTAACGCAAAAATTACAAGTGCAACAGTACCTGCCCAATAATCAAATTCTCCAAATGCATCTTGTGATAATACAGCGGGAATTCCAATTAAACCTACAATTAAACCAAACGTCCAAGCAGAGGAATTTCTTTTCCAATTAAAGTTATCTTGAAGAAAGCCCATTACTGGTGTTCCCATTGCTAGAGAAGAAGTGATTCCTGCAAAAAATAAAAGTCCAAACCACATAAATCCAGCAAAAATTCCAAAAGTTCCCCATTCATTAAATAGGAATGGAAGGGTTGTAAATCCAATTCCTAATCCAGATCCTCCTTCTGTCATGGCCTCAATTGCCGGTATTCCCAAATAACCAACTGCAATTGGAATTATAATAGCGGAACCTAAAACTACCTCTACAAATTCATTCATCCAACCTGCACTCATTGCATTTAAAGCGATGTCATCTTTAGATTTTATATAGGAAGCGTAACAATGAATGCTACCCATACCTAAAGAAAGTGTAAAGAATATTTGACCTGCAGCGGCTACCCAAACGTCAAAATCCCAAATAGTAGAAAAATCTGGTGTCCATAAATAACTTAAGCCGACTGTACCATCTAAAATTGCACCGTTAGTTCCAGCTTGAAGAGTAATTCCACTTGCCGCAAGAATAACTCCAAATAACAATAAAAGAGGCATACCTATTTTGGCTACCTTCTCTACTCCTCCACTTAAACCTCTGGAAAGTATCCATGTATTCATTAATAAACAAATTAACCAAAACATAATTGGTTGACTTGTTCCTAATCCAATATAATCATTAAAAAATGCACCCACTTCACCTTGAGTCATTCCAGTGAACTCTCCTGTTAATGAGAAATACGCCCAAGCTAATGCCCAAGATTCTAAATAACAATAAAAGGCGGCAACAGCAATATTGGTAAAAATTCCAAAAACTCCGAAATATTTCCAATAAGGACGATTACTCATTGAATCAAAAATAAATGGAGTACTATGTTGTCCACTTTTTCCTCCAAATCTTCCCATCGACCATTCAACAAATAATAATGGTAATCCCATTAATAGGAAGCAAACCAAATATGGGATGATAAATGCTCCACCGCCGTTATCTATTGCTTGTGCAGGGAAACGCAAGAAATTTCCCAATCCAACAGCATTTCCTGCCATGGCAAGAACTAATCCAACACGTGATCCCCAGGCTTCATTATTTGTTGACATACCATTTTGTTTTTAGAGTGCCTAAAATTAAACAAGTTTTTAAGATTAGGAAATCATTTTTTATTCTGATTTTCTAATTGTTGTGCTAAAATGGCCAATCCTTCTTCGAAACTATGCGGATTATAACCTAAATCGTTTATGGCTTTATCTAAAATGAATCCTGTTTTAGGTGGACGTTTGGCAGCTTGATTCAAAGTATCAGAAGAAACCGTTGAAATAATTGATTTATCAAGATGGAAGAAGTTGGCGACTCGCTCTACCAATTCATCGATGCGCATGAAATCTTTTCCGGAGAGATGATAAATTCCGGTAGCGCCCTTTTTAGCGATGAGATAACAACCTTCGGCCAAATCTTCTGCTAAAGTTGGCATTCTCCATTGATCATTGACTATTTTTAATGGCGCACCTTTTTCTAATGCTGATTTTGCCCAAAGAACAATATTACTTCGGCTCATTTCATCGGCAACACCATAAATAATTATTGTTCTGGCAATCGACCATTTAATATTTGATTTTTGAATTAATTTCTCCGCTTCGTATTTAGATTGAGAATAATAAGCAAGGGGATTGGGAAGATCTTCTTCCTTATAAGGACCATTCGCTCCATCGAAGACGAAATCGGTGGAGATGTGGATAAGATGAATACTGTTTTTCGTTTTTAGTTTTTCGTTAATTTGGACTGCATAAATAATGTTCTCCACTGCTATTACATTCTGTTTCCAACATTCTTCTTTTTGAATTTCGCAAGCATCCACATTGGTCATGGCAGCTGTATTGATAATCACATCTGGCTGAAGTTCTGCAATTACTTTTTCTGTTTGAATTTTATCGGTGATATCTAAAGATAGAAATTCATAACCCGCTTTATCTTTTAATCTATTCTCTCCTCGAGAAGTTGCAACAACTTTAATTTCTGGTTTCGTTTTTAAGAGGTAAACGAGTTTTTGTCCGAGAAGACCATTCGATCCAGTGATAAGAATTTTCATTGCTAAGAAAGGTTTATATGCAGTTTTCTAATTTGCTCTTTATTTCCTATTACAAATAACTTTGTATTTGATTCAATAATGGTATCTAAAGAAGGGTTGATTATAAACTCACCTTGAATAGTTTTGTATCCAATAATATTGCAACCCGCTAATTTCTCTTTATCAAAATCTTTAATAGACAATTTTTTTCCTGAAGAATCATTGTAATCAATTTCATCTAATGAAATATCTTCAAAATCGGCATTGGTCATTCTGTCCATAAATTCCATTAAATCGGGTTTGGTCACCATTCTTGCCATTGCAATTCCACCTACCGAATCGGGTGAAATAATATGATTAGCTCCGGCATTTTTAAGTTTCGATTCATTTACCTTATTAGAAACTCTAGCCACAATATTAATTCTAGGATTTAATGCATGCGCTGTTACAATAATCATTAAATTATCGCTATCTGAAGGTAATGCAACAATAATATTTGCCGCTTTTTTAATACCCGCCTTCAATAAAGTTTCATCCATAGTGGCGTCACCAATAATCATAACCAAATTAGGCTCATCTACTAATTTTTGATTATTTTCTATGATTACAAAACTTTTATTTTGTTTTGAAAGTTCATCAATTGCCTTCCTGCCTACTCTACCGTAACCACATACAATAGAATGATTTTCTAAATTATTCATGAGTTGATCGTGTTTCATTTTAAAAATATTTTTTTTGTATTCACCTCCCGATATGTAAGAAGTAATTGAGGTAACTGCAAAAGCGAAGACCCCAAAACTCAAAATTATTAAAACAATGGTAAAATATCTTCCTTCACCACTTAAAGTATGCACCTCTGTAAATCCTACTGTTGATTCGGTGATAACTGTCATATACAAGGCATCACCGAAGGAAAAACGCTCAATAGAAATAAAACCGATTACGCCAAAAAGAGTAACTAGAAATAAGGCAAATAAAGGCCAAATTAATGGTTTAAATATGGTTTGGATTATTTTGAAAGTATTCACAAATCCCAAATACTTTTACGTTTTGTAGACCAAGGCTTGAAATATTGTTTATGATCAAGTATAAAAGCCATAATTAAATAAATGACGAAATAGGATCCGACCGTAATAAAAGAAAGATAAATAAAAGTTAAACGAATTTTCGAGCAACGCATACCTAATTTCTTTCCCCACCATTCGCAAACGCCGAAAGCTCTTTTCTCAAAAAAATCCTTAATTTTATTTATCATTAATTCTTCCTTTTAAACATTTCTGACGGAGTATTCCGAAGTCAATCATGTTTTAATAAATTTGCTCCGATGTTGCAATTTAGACATTTTTTTTGAATGCAAAGATTATTGTATAATTCGATCAATCCTTGAGAATCGAAAGCGGATTCAGGTTGAAGGCCAATACTTTTC
>JBIPLT010000280.1:0-3827 GCA_044368255.1 Flavobacteriales bacterium | reverse complement strand
AGGAAAAGATGTTTCCTCTTTCGAAGTGATAGAAAGAATTAGAAAAGAAATTGGCCCAATTAAAGGTCCCGAGAAATTTACGATTGGAGGAGAAAGCCGTTTTGGAAAAAAAGTGGCGATTATGCTCACAGGTGATGATTTAGATCAATTGAAAGAAGCAAAAGATTTTATCAAAGAAAAAATGATAGGTCTTGGAGTCTTAAAAGATGTAGTCGATAATCAACCGCTCGGCACACAAGAAATCGATTTTGAATTGAAACCAAAAGCGTTTATGTTGCAATTAACACCAATGGAAATTTCACGACAAGTTCGTCAAGGATTTTTTGGTGATGAGGCGCAAAAATTAATTATTGGCGAAGATGAGGTGAGGGTATACACGCGTTTTCCAATTCCCGATAGAAATAGCTTAGGGAAATTTGATAATTTCAGAATAAAAACGCTAACAGGAGAATCTTATCCATTATCCGAATTGATTGATTATAAAATTCAGCGAGGTGATGTAAGTATTCGACATTTTGGAACGAGAAAAGAAATTACCATCGAAGCAGATCCTAATAATCCTGATGCACCAGTTGGAGAATTATTGACCGAAATTGAAGATGATATTTTGAAACCCATGCAAGCACAATTTCCAGGTGTAGATTTTGTGTTTATGGGCGAAGCAGAACGTGCACGTGAATCACAAGGGCCAATGGGAATAGTTTTAGTTTTAACTATTGTTTTAGTTTTATTAATTCTTGCTTTAAATTTTAATTCACTCTTACAAGGAATAATTGTAATGACGGTGATTCCCGCAGGTGTAATGTGTGCTATGCTCGGACATGGATTAGAAGGAAAACCCGTTTCACTTTTCAGTGCATGGGGTATCATTGCGTTGATTGGAATCTTAGTCAATGATGCAGTGGTCATGGTGGATACTTATAATCGCTATTTACGCGAAGGAATGAATACCTATGATGCCGCTTATGAAGCAGGACGATCACGTTTTCGTCCGATTGTTTTGACATCTGTAACAACAGTTGTGGGATTATACCCATTAATTATGGAAGATAGTTTTCAAGCACAATTTTTAATTCCAATGGCTATTTCTGTTGCACATGGATTATTATGGGGAACTTTATTTACGATGTTTTTCATGCCTCCAATGATTTTATTCTATAATGACGTGAGAAGAACTTGGGCTTGGATGTGGAAAGGTAATACGAATCCGATTATTGCATTTTTATTATTTATTTGGATGTTCATTTTTCACATGTTGATGATCTGGGTTTTATTTTATGTGGTTGGACAATATAAAAATTTTATGAATTGGACATGGAGAAGATTCAATGATATTCCTACTTCGGTAGAAGTTGAGCCTACTTTCCGTTCTTTAAAAATGGAAGAAAAATTATTAAATGAAAATTGGGATGAAGCGGTTAAGTAAATATATTGTTCTTAGTTTTTCGTTATTCGTTTTTGGTTCGAAGAGCGAGGCACAAAAACCATTATCACTTTCTGATGCGATTAAAATTGGCTTAGAAAATAATTTTCAATTGGAGATTGCCGATTACAATATGCAAGCGGCAAGAATTAATAATACATGGGGAGAGGCAGGAGCATTACCAACCATCGACTTGAATTTTAATCAGAACAATAATATTTCAGATCAAAGTCGTAATCCAACATCATTTATTCAAGATAAATTAACTACAAATTCACTTAACGAAGCGGTGGCATTGAATTGGACCATCTTTAATGGCTTCAAAGTAAAAACCACAAAAGAAAGATTAGAATTGATGGTGAAACAAAGTGAAGGAAACGCAGCGTTGGTAGTAGAAAATTCTTTGCAATCGATTGTTTTAGCTTATTACAACTGTTTATTGCAAAAAGAAAAACTAGGTGTTCTTCAGATTTTAGTTGACAATTCAAGTATGAAATATGAACATGCCTTAAGCAAATCTAATTTAGGTGTTAATTCTTCTTTCGATGCATTACAATTTAAGAATGCTTATTTGACCGACACAACCAATTATTTAATGCAACAATTAGCGTATAAAAATTCGTTGCGAAATTTATTATTGGTGATGGGAATAGATAGTTTGGCTGATTATGAATTGAGCGGAAAAATAGAACCTGTTGTAGAAGTTTTTCAATACAATGATTTAAAAACAAAAATGCTCAAGAATAATCAAACATTAATTAATCAATTTCTAAATATGGAAATGATGAGCAATAGTATTGATTTGGCAGAAACAGCACTGTATCCAGTTATTTCGTTTTCTAGCGGAATTCAAATGGGACAAAATCATTTCAAAGCAGCTTCGATAGGTTTAGAAGGCAATGGATCAAATTTGAATTATTATGCAAATTTTACTTTGAACTATCGAATTTTCCAGGGAGGAAAAGTAAAACGTGGATTGCAGATTGCCAAACTACAAGAAAAAATTTCTGAAGTAACTAAGGATGAAATGGAATTTAAATTAAATAATCAGTTGCAAGGTTATTTGGATTTATATGAAACTCGTTTAGCTATTTTATCATTGGCCACCGAAACATATAATTCAACTTCATTAAATATGGAATTGGCTGATGAACGATTCAAGGGCGGTGTGATTAATTCATTTAACTTACGCGATATTGAAATCGCATTTTTGAATTCTGCGATTATGCGCTTAGAAGCTTCTTATAATTTATATTCTGCTTATGTAGATTTGTTGAGAGTAACAGGCGGGATCATAGATGTGGCGAAGGAATAGCAATCGGCTTTATCCGATTGACAATATATCAAAATCAAATTCCTCGAGCCTTAGCCCAATAATAATCCAACATAGCAATTGGCTTTATCCGATTGAAGATATATCAAAATCAAATTCCTCAAGCCTTAGCCCAATAATAATCCATCATAGCAATCGGCTTTATCCTATTAACAATATATCAAAATCAAATTCCCCAGGCTTTAGCCCAATAATAATCCAACATAGCAATCGGCTTTAGCCGATTGATGATATATCGAGGTTGAATTTCCCGGGCTTTAGCCCAACAAAAACATTAAAAATAATTTTGGCTTTAGCCAATCATTTTCTCGGCCTCCATTTTAAAATCGTATTTCTCTAAAAAGTCTGCCACTTCTTCTCCGTATGTTTTTTTCGAATGATGCTCTTCTTGATTTTGTATATAGTTCATTACTCTCGGAACTTCTTTTTCTCCAATAGATATGGCGAAATAATCATTTTGCCATTTGAATTTACCACCAACCATTTTATTTTTATTAATCCAAAATGATGATTCTCCTTTTATTAATTGTGTAACATCTGCAATGTTTTGATCTTTTCCCAATGAAATCAAACAATGAACATGGTCTGTGTATCCGTTTATGGCTCTTAAAGATATTCCTTTCAATTTGCAATTCTCTGAAATGTGTTTGAAAATTTCATATCTGATATTTTTACTCAAGAATGGTTGCTATATTTAGTGGAGAAAATTAAGTGAATCCAGATTTTTACGTTTGACATATTTTATATTTTCTGCAATAATATAAATTGATAAAATCCAATTCTTAAAAAACTAAATTTTGTAGTCGAGAAAATTGAAATTGATAAAATGGACTACGTATTTGTACCTATTAATCCATAAATGGATTAGTGTTGAAATGTTTTATGTTAGGCTAAAGCCGGAAATACATTTGTTTATTTTTTTGCGTCACCTGAAGGTGACGCCTTAGAAATGACCAAGGTTTATAAATTGGTCCGCAATCGGTTTGAGTGTTTTTCCCTGCAATCGGCTCAGCAATCGGCTTTAGCCGATTGATGATATATCGAAATCGAATTTCCCGGGCTTAAGCCCAA
>JBIPLT010000279.1:0-3828 GCA_044368255.1 Flavobacteriales bacterium | reverse complement strand
CATAATTCAATTCCGTATAAAATAAAATGGGAAGTATCTGAAACCAATTTAATGAGATTCAAATTTAACGTATCTAAAGAAGTATTGAGGAAAATATCGGTAAATCCAGTTACCGTATCAGAAGTAATAGACGAAATAAAAATATTTTCAAGTAAATCTAATTTAAAATTTTTCTCTGCTCCTCGATTATGATAAATTCTTACTTTATTAAATCGATAATGCATCGGTTCATTTTTTCGCGTATAAATTTTAATAGAAGATAAAGTATCTTTTGTACTCACTGCAATTCCTAAAATACCCAATGGAATAGTGTCTTTTCTTACTACATTTCGATAGGCTCTCCATTCTCCAGTATATTCCACTTTATAGCTCCAAGGATTATTGGTTTGAGCCATTGTATAAGGAAACAACAAACCTTTTGGCCCTTTTATTCCAGGACCAAAATTTTGCAAATAGGATCTAACTCGATGCGAATAAACATCGGCCTGAATATGCGAACCTCCAATATGATAAATCTGTAATTGTCGATCTTTATTATTTACAAGAGAATCAAATTTTTCATAAAATTTTTCGAATGCTGGTGAAGTATCAGAATAAAACTGAAAACGATTCAATCCCCATCGTATATAGGGAAATTGACGCACATAAGAAGTATCGATGATTCCCATCAAACTATCTTCAGATGGACCATCAAAATGTTCTTCCACTTGTGCTTGCGAAACACTTGAAATAAAAATGGAGATATAGATTAAATATTTGCGCACTATTTTTCTTTATTGATAAATTTTTGATATTCGAGCAAGAAAGCTTCATAAAACATTTCTGAAACTACTTTTGCTCCTTGAGGAGAGAAATGGGTATAATCATTCACCGCCCAACCTTGTTCTACCCAATAAGCCATAGTATTTTTTCCTCCCATGGCAGCATAAACATCCCAATAAGCTGCACCTGCTTCATTGCTGGCTTGGCGCATTTTTTTAACCATATAAGGTAAAATTGGATAAGTGGCCATCACACCATCTACCATTGTTGCCATATCAGAAGGACCAATTACAATTATTGAAGCATCGGGACGTAATTTTTTAATGGTAAGCAATTGTGATTTGAAAAAGCGAGCCACATCATCCGCTTCTTTTTCTGACTCAATCCATGGCATAGCATTACCACCAAATTGCATGATAAATAAATCAGCATTTAATTCGTTAAACATTCGCTGCATCAATCCTTGATCTACCTTTCCAAAAAATGTTCCAGAAGATCCACGCATTGCTACATTGTTTACTTGTACTCCATAATTTCCTTCGAGAGCAAATGAATAAATATCAGGACTCATTTTAGCATTGAAAACAAATTTCAAACTAGGTGTTTCTTTAAATCCTAATTCAAAAACATGATAGTTTCCATCCGAATTTAAAGTATCCTCGTGAATTAATTCTCCGTTATTATACACTTTCAAATCAACTCTCGACTTACAATTTCCATAATACATTCTCACGCGATTATATGATTTTGCAGTACCGTAGGCATTTTTAGAAGGAGAAAGTTCGATAAAAGCTTCTACTGATTCCTTTCCGTTAATCAATGAATCTTCATAATAAGGGGTAAATCGAGTGAATGAAACCATAGCGCCATATTTTTTATGTTTCACTTCTTTTGAAACATCTGCAAAGGCAGTATATCGCTTCCAGTTTTCTGAACGGGTTTGTTTAAAGCTCATCGAATTATAAGCATCATAAGCGGGAATCATTCCCGGGCCATTTCCTCCGAATTTACCTTGCAAACGATAGCGAATATAACTGGTCATTCTATCACCTTCAATTTGCGAATCTCCATAATGAAAAATATGCATGGTAGATTTATTAGATGCAAGAGCAGAAAGTTTTTTAAATGCCGAATGAAGCACCACATTTCCTTTATCACCAAATTCTAGCGGTTGCACACCATCACCTGTCACCACTTCATCATCACCCGTTGGTTTTCCTAATTCTTCACCAAATTCATTCTTATGCTTTTTCATTTTCTCCTCAATCTTCTTCACTTTATCTTCCATCTTATTCACCTTTTCAGAAACAGCCTTTTTATCAGTAGTATGAAAAACAGGATTATAAAAATCATACAGGCCTGGCATTTTAAGCCAAACCGTGTCCTTTGTCCATAGAGAATCTTTCTTTACATCATTAACAGCAATCACCCAACCCTTTTTCTCTGGAACAAAGGCCATCGCCAACGTCATCAAAAGATAAAGGACGAGCATAAATGCCATTACTGTAAAAGGAGAGTAGTTTTTCATTGGGTTATTCAAAGGCAAATGTAGAAACTAAAACAGCCCTTTTGGGGCTGCTTTAGTAAATGTTTTTGACAAACTATTATTAATGACTTATGGCCGAATTTCCGCTATGATAGACCAATTATTTTCGCATATCCTTGGCAGTTATCAACATAAAATGTAATCTATTTATTCTTTTTTTCCTTCTCGCGAGCCTTATCTCTCGTCATCGCATCAATCAAATTTTCAATTTGTTCAGCTTCTAATTGTTTTGCTAAAATCTTTTTGTCTTTGTCTAAAAGAAATACTTTGGGCGTACTAAACACATCAAAAGTGGTTCTATAGTTTAAGCTTTTCAGATCGGTATATCCCTTTTGAATTACTTCGCGAGCCATTTCTTGCTTTTCAAAATAAATTTGAGGTAAAGCTACATTTACAAAATCGCCCATTTTGTTGTCCTTAATAAATTTCATCCATTCTTTATCATGATGATCACTTACGGCATAAACGTCAACCGACACACCTTTATCCTTCATTTTCTTATGAACTTCGGCAAGTAACGGCATTTCTTTTTTACAATGTCCACAACCTGGATCCCAAAAAACAAGAACGGTATAATCAGATTTTAGATCATATAATTTCACCCATTTAGTTAAGGTAGAATCAGGTAATGAAAGTGGATGTGCTAAAGCTTGGCAAACAATGGGGCCTAATTCATCGGCACGATCGGTATATTTTTTTAAATCCTTTTTCTTAACCCACCAAACTTTTCCTGGTTTATGGTAGGCATAAACCATTTGAACAAAAGCCGCATCCATACACATGATTTTGGATTGCTCGAAAGTGTAGGTTAAAAGGTGAACGGTATATTTAAACATTTCATGCTTACGAATAGTATCATGCACAGGCTTACCATTTTTATCAGGAGTGTAGGTAGCTTGAATTTTACCAATTAAACGTTGAGCTTCTTTGAAACTACTATCGGGTTGTTGAAGAACCATATTTTTGAAAAAGCCTTCAATTCTATTGTGAAAAAACGGAGCACGAACCAATCTTTCGTCTGAAAAATCAATATTATCCCAATAGTGTTCTTTCAACCATTTATAAGCAAATAAAGAATCCAATACTTTTCCATCTGGACCTTTTGGAGCTTCTGGAATTTCTGGATCGATAGACATATTCAAAACCTTTGCTATATAAAGCTTAGGATTTGATTTGATGATATCCTTTTGTTTTGATTTTACATCTTTATCGATTTGAGTTAACTGATCGGTAATTTTTTTGTATTCGGCATCCTTCTTATCTAAATCCTTCAATTTATCTCTCAATGGATCTGCCTCGCCTCTTTTTTTATTGATAAAGCCCACATAATCATAAAATACTTTATTTTCTTCGGATTGCTTTACCACCACACTTCCGGGTAAATCTTTACGATTGCTTTCGATAGTTACATTCTCATTATTTACTACAATTTCAAAAAACTTTCCTGAAAGCACTACAGCATACATTCCTGGATCAAACTTCTTTTTTGTGCTAAAAGTAACTTCTCCATTGGCATTACA
>JBIPLT010000421.1:0-3833 GCA_044368255.1 Flavobacteriales bacterium | reverse complement strand
TTACAGGTTCTGGTGGAAAATATAAAATTAAAAAAATTGATGCTGATGGAGTCATTACTGTAAAATTCTCCAAGCCTGGATTTGTAGGAAAGTATGCCGAAATTGATGCGTCGGGAATTCACCCAGAAGATGCCGGTATTTTTCCGCTTGAAGTAAGTACTTCCATTTTCCAACAAATACCTGATGTTGATTTTTCAATTCTCGATAGCAAACCCGTTGCAAAAGCAAAATACGTAAAAGGTGTTGATAATATAGAGTGGGATATTGCTTATATCGAAAAAGTAAAAAAGGACGTTGAAAAGATCATGGCAAAGGCAGAAGATATCAAGAAAGCGCAAGCTGATGCCGCTGCCGCAAACGAAAAGAAATTCAATGATGCCGTAGCTGCTGGAAATGCTGCAATAACCACCGGTGATTATGCCAACGCAATTAAGAAATATAATGAAGCTTTAACTGTAAAAGATGATGCAGATGTAAAGAAAAAAATAGTAGAGGCAGAAACAAAAATGAAAGAAGCCAATTTAAAAGCTGAAACAGATAAAAAGTACAATGATTTAATGGCAGAAGCAAAAAAATTCTTTGATGCGAAGGATTATGCTAATTCTAAACAAAAATACCAAGATGCTTCAGCCGTGAAGACAACTGAAGTTGCTCCCAAAGAGAAAATCAAAGAGATTGACGGAATACTCACCAAACAAATGGAAGATGAAACCAAATACAATAA
Organism: Flavobacteriales bacterium; assembly: GCA_044368255.1. Taxonomy (GTDB): domain Bacteria; phylum Bacteroidota; class Bacteroidia; order Flavobacteriales_D; family UBA2798; genus CAMBFX01. The sequence continues at coordinate 3,109 of JBIPLT010000421.1, read as the reverse complement.
ATTTTTGGTTGATGGAGACAAAGCCTTACTTAATTCAAAATATGATGAAGCTATTCTTCAATTCACCGAAGCTTCAAAAATGCGTCCAAATGAACAGCAACCTAAAGACCAATTAAAAAAAGCGCAGGATGCAAAAAAAGCAGCAGAAGCTGATGCACTTGCAGAAAAAAAGAAAAAAGAAGATTTTGATAAATTTGTTTTAGCAGCAGATCAAAATGTAACGGCAAAAAAATACGATGATGCCATTGCTAATTATGATAAGGCACTTGCTTTAATGGATGATGCTGGAGTAAAAATAAAAAAAAATAATGCAATTAAAGCTAAAGAAGCAGATGTTGCTGCTACTCAAAAAGCAGAAGAAGAAAAAAAGAAAGAAAGAATCAGAAGAGACGAGTATGACAAGTTGATGAAAAAAGGTGGTGAAGAAATGACAGCCACAGAATATGAAAAAGCTATTGGAACTTTTGAATCTGCATTAATCATTTTTCCAAAAGATTTACCTGCCGAAACAAAATTGGCTGAAGCCAAGAAAAAACGTGACGAAAAATTAGCCAACGATAAATTAGCCGAAGCTGAAAAATTAAAAAAAGAAAAATTTGATGCTCTACTCATACGTGGAGATGGTGAAGTTGGAAAAACAGAATATGATAAAGCTATAGCTTCTTTTAAAGAAGCCTTAGCAATAATAAAAGATGAACCAACTGCCAAAACCAAATTAGCAGAAGCAGAGAAGAAAAAAGCAGATTATATTAAAAACAAAACAAACTTTGATAAATTAGTTTCAGAAGGTGATGTTGCTGCAACAGCAAAAAAATATGATGAAGCAATCGCTAAGTATGAACAAGCATTAGTTGTTATTCAGGACGCAGCAGTTAAAACTAAATTAGACAAAGCAAAATCAGATAAAGATGCTGCAAAAATTGCCTTAGAAAATGAGAATAAAAATAAGCAAGAAAAATTTGATGCTTTACTTATTAAAGGAGATGGTGAAGTTGGAAAAACAGAATATGATAAAGCTATAGCTACTTTTAAAGAAGCCTTGACAATAATAAAAGATGAACCAACTGCCAAAACTAAATTAGCGGATGCAGAAAAGAAAAAAGCAGATTATATTAAAAACAAAACAAACTTTGATAAATTAGTTTCAGCAGGTGATATTGCTGCAACAGCAAAAAAATATGATGAAGCAATCGCTAAGTATGAACAAGCATTAGTTATTATCCAAGACGCAGCAGTTAAAACTAAATTAGACAAAGCAAAATCAGATCGTGATTTAACTTTAGGTGTAGCAGAAGCAGAAAAGAAAAAGAAAGAAGATTTTGCTAAATTAATTTCGGAAGGAGATTCTGAAGTTAAAGCAGAAAATTTTGATGCGGCTATAACTAAATTCGAAGAAGCATTAAAGCTAATTCCAAAGGAAGCTAGTGCAGAAACAAAATTAGCTGATGCAAAAAAGAAGCGAGATAATAAACTAAAAAATGATGAACAGGCAGAAGAGTTAAAAAAGAAGCGAGAAAAATTTGATCAATTAATTGCTCAGGGAGATTCAGAAATGTCAGCTTCTTCATTTGACAAAGCAATAGTCTCTTATAACACCGCCTTAGTAATAATAAAAGATGAACCAACTGCCAAAACCAAATTAGCAGAAGCAGAAAAGAAAAAGAAAGAATCTGATCTTGCTAATAAAAGTGCAGAGGAACAAAAGAAACTAGCTGAGGCCAATTATTTAAAACATTACAACGCTGGAAAGAATTTTTCTAACGGAAGTGAATTTGAAAAAGCCATCACCGAATTTGAAGCAGCCTTATTAATTAAACCAAAAGATAAAGACGCAACCACCAATTTAGAGTTAGCCAAACAAAGATTAGCAGAATTTCAAGCAACAAAAGATCAAGCCTACAATGATCGTGTGGCATTGGCGGATAAATTATTTGGAGAAGGAAATTATATAGATGCTAAAGCACAATATGTAAAAGCAAATAATCAACGCCCAATTGATGAGCATCCCAAAAACAGAATTAAAGAATGTGATGAAAAATTAGCGAATGAAGGAGAAATGAAAAAACTTCGTCAGCAATTTGATGCAGCAATATTGAAAGGAGACAATGAATTAAAAGCAAAAAATTATGATAAAGCTATTGCTTTTTATGAAGCAGCGAAAATTATTCTTCCAAAAGAGACTAGTCCTGATGTAAAAATTGAAGAAGTAAATAGGTTAAAAAATTTAGCGAAATCAGAAATGGATGCGGCTGGCAAAAGAAAAAAGTTTGACCTATTAATGAATGAAGGTAATGCGTTTATGACACCCGGTGAATTTGAACTTGCCATTGGTAAATATGAAGAAGCGTTAAAAGTAATCCCGAGCGAAACTACAGCAGAGGCTGCTTTAGCTTTGGCTAAAAAACGTAAAAAAGAAAAGGAAGAAGAATTAGATAAAGAAATACAACGATATCTTGAATTTGCTGATAAAGAATTTGCCGCAAGTAATTGGAAAGATGCTTTGAAATATTATGAGAAATACGAAAAGTACAAAAAAAACGACCCTTATTTAATAAGCCAAATTGCGAAATGTAAAGAGAAAATAAAATCCAGTCAATCAAATGATGAATTACAGGTGAACTACGATGCTTTGGTAAAAGAAGGGAACAAATTATTTGGAGAAAAAAAATACAAAGAATCAAAACAAAAATTTGTTGGCGCATTAACTATTTTTAAATCTCAAGAGTATCCAAAGAAAAAAATTGCGGAAATAGATGAAATACTAGCCAATCAACAACAAGAAAATACGCAGCAAGTCAATAATCAAATTAAGAAAGATAAAAAAGGACCCAACTACGGAGAGAAAACAATGATGTCGGCTGACGAGGCTTTGGCCTTATTGCAAGCAGCAAAATTAGGTGATGAAAAAGATAAGTATGCCTTTATACAGAGCAAAAAGGATAAAATGTCTAATGACGCGCAATCTATTGATAAAACGGCAGGGGAAACTAGAGAAGAAAATTTTACAGAAATCAAATCACAGAAAGATCTTCAAAAAGATTATTCTCAAAACACAGATCTTATAGATGAAAATACCGAAAAATATAGAGATAAGCAATTACAACTTGAG
>JBIPLT010000399.1:0-3837 GCA_044368255.1 Flavobacteriales bacterium | reverse complement strand
ACGAAGCCTGACAAAAGTACTTGCATCAAGCGCTTGAAAGAAAACACGGCATGCGAAGGTGTGGGGGTGTCATCGTTGATCAGTGCCGTTCCAAAATTGGCTTGTGAAGCGGCATGGCCACCACCTGCACTGAAGGACTCAGGCCGCATGCGTCCGCCTACAAAACCAATCAAAGCAGCTGCCAAAACGATGAGAGGAAAGGGTACATTTAAGGCAAAAATGGCCACGAAACTTGCCGCAGCGATGGCCAGCAGCAGATTATTTTTCAATGCACGCGAGCCTATGCGATGAGCTGCTTGAATGACGATGGCTGTCACTGCAGGCTTGATGCCATAGAACAAACCAGCTACCCAAGCCACTTGACCGTAGGCGATATAAATCCAAGACAAAGCTATCAAGAGAAACAGCGACGGCAGCACAAACAAAACACCAGCCACAATACCGCCCTTTGTTTTGTGCATCAACCAGCCAATGTAGGTGGCCAACTGTTGGGCTTCTGGTCCGGGCAAGACCATGCAGTAATTGAGTGCATGCAGGAAACGTTTTTCAGAAAGCCAACGCCTGCGCACCACCAACTCTTCGTGCATGATGGCAATTTGGCCAGCAGGGCCGCCAAAGCTGATGAATCCCAACTTCAGCCAAAAGGCAAGGGCTTGCCAAAAACTCACAGGAGCTGGTGGTTCACTCAGAGCTGTATTCACGGTTGGGTTTGGAGATGGCATGGTTATCCAAGTCTATCGGGTTATGGCCAATGTCATCATGCCAAATTGGTTTGACAATTCTTTTAAAGCAAAAGGGTCAGAAAGTAGGCAATGACTTATTTTGCCGATAGACTTTCTCCTATATTTCAATGGAGTCACTCATATGAATTCTTTAAGTTTGAATCAAGCACAGGCCATCATTGCAGGAGCCTTGGCTGCTGCCCGTCACAAAGGCTATAAACCCATGGGCGTGGTGGTGGTTGACGCTGCGGCTCAAGCCATTGCCTTTGCGCGCGAAGATGGTGCCAGTGCTTTGCGCTTAGACATTGCACATGGCAAAGCAGGAGCAGCCATTGGCATGGGTGTGAGCAGTCGAGCCTTGGCGGTACGCGCCAAAGACATGCCCGCTTTTTTCGGCACCATTGCCACGAATGCACAGCAACCCTTTATTCCACAAACAGGTGCGGTTCTGATTACCAATGCACAAGGCGATATTGTTGGTGCAGTGGGGGCATCTGGCGGAACAGGCGATGAGGACGAAGAAATTGTCATTTCAGGAATTGGCGCCGCTGGGTTGAACCATCTCTCTTAAACTCATTTCGATCGCCGTGGTCGAAAAAGTTTGAACCGCAGCATTTGAATCTATTCTGAAATAGCACCCATGGAAATCAAGGTCAACTTTCTCGACAAGCTTCGTGTTGAAGCCAAGTTCGATGACTTCACGGTGGTGGCTGACCAGCCTATCCGATACAAAGGCGATGGTTCAGCCCCAGGTCCGTTCGATTACTTTTTAGCTTCGTCGGCTTTGTGTGCGGCTTACTTTGTGAAGTTGTATTGCCTCACACGCAATATCTCAACAGAAAATATTCGCCTCTCTCAAAACAACATTGTTGATCCAGAAAACCGTTACCAGCAGATTTTTAAAATCCAAGTTGAATTGCCATCTGAAATTTCAGAAGTTGACAGGCGTGGTATTTTGAATTCGATTGAACGCTGCACTGTTAAAAAAGTAGTGCAAGCCAGCCCCGAATTTGTCATTGAAGAAGTGGCCAACCTGGATGCCGATGCACAGTCCTTGCTTACCCTAAAACCATCAGCCGAGACCAACACCTTTATCTTAGGTAAAGATTTGCCCTTGGAGAAAACCATAGCCAACATGTCGGGCATCTTGGCCAACTTAGGCATCAAGATTGAAATTGCATCGTGGCGCAACATCATTCCCAACGTATGGTCTTTGCATATTCGCGATGCGCATTCGCCCATGTGTTTTACCAATGGAAAAGGCGCTACCAAAGAAAGTGCATTGGCCTCAGCGCTGGGTGAATATATAGAGCGCTTGAACAACAACCATTTTTACGCTGGCGCTTACTGGGGAGAAGACTTGGCTAACGCCGAGTTTGTGCACTACCCTAACGAGCGATGGTTCAAGCCGGGTAGGAAGGATGCATTGCCCAAAGAAATTTTGGATCCCTATTGCCTCCAAATTTATAACCCAGAGGGTGAGTTAAAAGGCTCGCATTTGATTGATACCAACTCGGGCAATGTGGCGCGTGGTATTTGTTCATTGCCTTTTGTTCGGCATTCAGACAAGCAAGTGATCTACTTCCCCTCTAATTTGGTAGAGAACTTGTTTGTGAGCAACGGCATGAGCGCTGGCAACACCTTGGCCGAAGCGCAGGTGCAATGCTTGTCAGAAATTTTTGAACGCGCCGTTAAGCGTGAAATTTTGGAAGGCGAAATTTGTTTGCCTGATGTGCCACCAAACGTACTGGCCAAATACCCCAGCATCATGGCCGGTATTCAAGGCCTTGAAGCCCAAGGTTTTCCGGTGTTGGTGAAAGACGCCTCATTGGGCGGTACCTACCCCGTCATGTGCGTCACCCTAATGAACCCCCGTACAGGCGGTGTGTTTGCTTCCTTTGGCGCGCACCCCAGTTTAGAAGTGGCTCTGGAGCGCAGCCTGACAGAGCTGTTGCAAGGCCGCAGCTTTGAAGGTTTGAACGATTTACCGCCCCCCACCTTTGAAAGCAACGCCGTGACCGAGCCCTACAACTTTGTAGAGCACTTTATCGACTCTAGTGGCATTGTGTCTTGGCGCTTCTTTAGCGCCATGCCAGATTATGAGTTTGTCGAATGGAATTTTGCAGGTCAAGGCAACACAGCCAATGCAGACGAAGCCGCAACTTTGTTTGGTATTTTGCACAAGATGGGCAAAGAGGTTTACACCACCGTACACGACCAATTGGGCGCCATTGCTTTCCGAATTTTGGTGCCGGGCTATTCTGAAATTTATCCCGTAGAAGATCTGATTTGGGACAACACCAACAAAGCCTTGTTGTTTCGAGAAGATATTCTGAACTTGCATCGCTTAAACGATAAGCAATTGACCGCATTGCTAGACCGTTTGGAAAACAACGAGCTAGACGAATACGCCGACATTGCCACCCTGATCGGCATTGAGTTTGATGAGAACACCGAATGGGGTCAACTGACGGTGCTGGAGCTGAAATTGCTGATTAATTTGGCGTTAAAGCAATTGGAAGCCGCACAAGATTTGGTAGGTGCCTTTTTGCAATACAACGATAACACCGCTGAACGCAAACTGTTTTATCAAGCTGTGAATGTGGTGCTAGAAGTTGCCTTAAACCCAGAACTCGAGATTGAAAACTACGAACACAACTTCCGCCGTATGTTTGGCAACGCGCGAATGGACGCCGTGTTGGGCTCGGTAAATGGAAATGTTCGTTTCTTTGGTTTGACGCCTACCAGCATGAAGTTGGAAGGTTTGGACAGACACCACCGCTTGATTGACAGCTACAAGAAGCTGCATACGGCCAGGGGAAAGAGTCTGTCTTGACTCGAGTTACCTAAATGAGCTACAGCCTGGTCTGGTTCAAACGTGACTTGCGTTGGCACGACCATGCGGCCTTAGCCCACGCTGCCATGCAAGGCCCCGTGCGCTGTATTTACGTTGTGGAACCCGAGTTGTGGTTGCAACCCGATGCGGCACTTCAGCACTTTGAATTTATTCGAGAGTCCTTGCAGGACCTTGATGCGCATTTAAGAACAATCGGTGGGTGCGTGGAAATTCACACAGGTGAGTTGCCCGAGGTGCTGACAAAAATTTGGCATGATG
>JBIPLT010000074.1:0-12349 GCA_044368255.1 Flavobacteriales bacterium | reverse complement strand
AGCAAAACCTTTTATGGTTACTTCTATTTTTTGTCCGCTTTCTAATTCTTTTAATAGTAATGGAATAAAAATTTCTAAATCAGAAACTCCTTTGTCTACATAATCATTAAAGAAATCTAAAATTTTTGTTTCTGCTTTATCAGCATCTCCACCTGTTTTTCCTTTTCTGTTTTCTTCAACATATTTATCGTGTAAGGTATTATACGAATCATACGTTTGCATATACGTTAATTTTGTTACCGTATCATTGCTATTCGGATTCGGTTCGTCATTATGGAAATAAAGTACAACCGGTAAGTATTTATTCAAATCTTCTAATGATTTATAAGGAATCGTATCTTTTGGTTCTTCAATAACTGGCCATTCGATTTCCCAAATATCATTGCAACAAGTAGGACCTTTTTTAAACATCGTTCCTAATCGATTAGAAGTTAAATAGCCAAATTGTGCTTTAGGTTCCACCATAAAATACAGATCATTCCAACTCGTGTTAAATGGATATTTTAAATTTTCTGGGGCAGCAAATTTGCCTGGTTCACCCGAAGTTTTGAAAATATCAAATCCTCCTAAACCGTCGTGCCAATTGGAGGAGAAGTAAAGTGCATTGGTATTAATGTCATAAAAAGGGGTTATTTCATCATCTATTGAATTAATTTGTTTACCCGCATTTATTGCTTTTCCATACGATTTTCCATCCTCTTTCACTTCACAAAACCAAATATCTTGCTTTCCTTCTCCTTTGTTTTTGTTACTGGAGAAAAATAAATATTCTTTTTCATTTACTTGCGCTACCATTGGATGAGTAGAATTAGTGGCATCCGAATTGGCTTCCGAAACTTCTCTTGGATTTAACCATTTATCGTCCCGATTGCTATCGGGATCATAAGAAGAAACCATCACTTTACAGCCTGCGGCATCACAACGGGTAAAATAAAAACGATTTCCATTCGGGTTAAAAACGCCATTGGCATTATTGGATAAAACAGAATTGATAGTGGTGTCAATACTTTTATCGGTGGTCCAAACAGAACCATTTTTCTTCGCTGAATAAATTTTAACTTTATAATAAGGATCGCGAACTTCAAAAAGCGAATTCATTTTATCTGTGCGTAGTGATGCGAAATACAAATTTCCTTTGTAGAGAAATGGAGCAAATTCAGAATCGGTGGTGTTTAATTTATCGCCAATATTTTTAATGGAGAAACCAACCGTATCTTTTTTTATCTTCATCGCAAATGAACATGATTGTTGTTCTTTTTTTGATTTTTGAAATTCATATGATTTTTTATCTTTCTGATATTGTATATTTACTTTCTTAAAATCATCAATGGCTTCTTTATATTTTCCATTGTATTTTTCCATCATGGCTGCCCAAAAAAGTGAGTTTTTATACACCATTCCGGTCTCCTTTTCATACACTTTTTTGTAATATCTTTCTGCTAAAACATATTCATTGTATTGACGAAGTGACTCTGCATATTTCCAAACTAAATGCACATCCATGCTATCGATATCCATCGCTTGACGATAGTAAACAGAAGCTCCGTAATAATTACCTGCCGCATAATTTTTATCGGCAAATTCGATAAGTTGCTTGTAAGTTTGCGAAAACGAAAAAGAAATCACCAATGTAAAACAAAGTGTAAATAAAATATTTTTGTATGTGGAAATGAATTTCATCAGATATAATTCGGACAAATACGGTGTTGGATAAGTTTAGGATGATAATGATGAAGAATATAAATCAAAGAAAATTCTAATGCGCCACGATAATTACTGGCTAAATTCAAATCAGAAACATTAAAATCATAGCTTACACCCGCTATCCAATTATCATAATCTAGCCCTAATTTTAAATATACAGCATCTTTTCCTCTGTAATATATTCCGCCAAGAACAGCTCGATAAACACCTTTTTCATTAAGTAAAATGTACCTAAGGTTCGATCCCAAAACTATTTCTTGATACGTTCCTTGGAATTGTGTTAAGATAGAAGGGGCAATTTCAATTTTATCATTCAACGGAATATTGGCGGAAGCATGCAAATTAAATCTTCTGTCTAAACTAATTGTTCTAACATCAAAATAGCTTTGTCTTGGCTTAGTAATATTTGCCAATGAAATTCCACCAATAATGTATTTTCTTTTTCCTAATAATTTGTAATAGGTTGCGCCTAATTGCAAGTTCATGTAGGTACGGCTCTCTCGTTGAAAACTTTCTCCGTTGCCTAAATTTTGATTGTAAATAAAACCATCAAATTGATTATCGAAATTTAATTGAGAGTAATCAATATGTTTATTGGTAACCCCCATCAACATTCCAAAATTTAATTTTTGTGTGGAATCTCCACCTGGATTTATAAAGTAAGCACCGGTTAAATTAAAATCAAAAGTTCTGAATCGAGAATCTCCTTCGATATCGTGATTCATTAATGCGCCTAAACTTATATTTTTCCATTCCTTCGGTTGAAATGCATCTGCGGAGAGTGAAAATGTGCTAAATGGAACGGTTACCGACCTCCATTGTGTGCGTTGATTGGCTGCAAAACGAAAATCTCCGTCAAACATTCCAGTGTTAGCAGGATTTAAATTCAAAGGAGAATTATAAAATTGCGAATAATGAATATCCTGAGAGAAAAGGGGAGTTGAAATAAAAAATAAAAAAAATAATCGGGAATTTTTCCAGGCCTCAACAGCACGAGCCCCGAAGACCTGGAAAATATTTTCCCGAGTTTTTTTTATTTTTTCTTTTAGCCTCATCGTATCAATGTAATGTTTCCTTTTTTGAAATATTCAGCACCGCCAGGACAAGTAACTTGATAATAATAATCGAAAACAGCAGGATCACAATCTCTGCCTTGGAAAGTTCCATCCCAACCAGAAGTTTGATCGGTAGTTTCCCAAACTTTTTCTCCCCAACGATTGTAAACACGAAATAAAAGTGTTTCAATATATAATCCTCTCACAAATAATTTATCATTTTCTCCATCTCCATTCGGAGTAAATGCATTAGGCACAAAAATATAAGGTTCTTCACATAAAGCATCCACGATGGTAATAACAACAGTATCCCTTCGCAAACAACCATTATTGCTGATAGAAACTATATATGTAGTAGTTTCTGTTGGAGAGGCTGTTGGGTTTTGTGAATTCGGGTTATCCAATGAAGAGGATGGAGTCCATGAATACGTATATCCTGATGGCGAAGCATGAAGAACAGTGCTTGATCCTGTTCCAATGATATATTGATCGGCAGTGGCTTGAATTAATCCACTTGGAGGGCCTTGAACATTTATAAATGTTGAATCGTCATCAGTGCAACCAGCAGCGGAAGTAGCAATCACCCAAATCCAATTATCATAATCGGTGGCAATGGTGGCAAAACTGCTTCCATTTTCCGAAATGATTAATGAATCAGGTCCGAAGTCATAGGAACTAACAGGATAGGGAGAAATGTTATTTGCGTTAACAATAAGGGTATCTCCGGCACAAGAACCTGTTGCAGATAATATAATTTCAGGTATAGGAATTAAAATTTCTACCGTATCCATATAGGTACAAAATCCATTGCCAACACTCACATAAAAAGTGGTATCACCCGTAATATTTACACTCAACGTGCTATCGGTTATTGGAGAATTTAATGTGTCTGTAAAGTTTCCATTCGATGACCAATAAAAATTAGAAGAGGTTCCTAGCGCATCAGCGGTAAGAACAAAATTTCCTCCAACACAATTGGAAGTATCAGAGGTTAGTAATTGCAAGGCTGGATAAACCGTAATAATTTGCAAGGCGGTATCCAAAAGCAAACCACAAACTGAATCTTCTACAATTAAATAAACCGTATAATTTCCGGGAGTAGGAAAAGTTCTCGTAGGATTAGGATCGGTAGAAGTGGTATCGTTATTTCCGAAATCCCAGAAGTAATCGGTATAAATGGGAGAGGTATTATCAAATGTTAAAGTGAGTGGTGCGCATCCTGAAGTATCCGAAGTGATGAAAGCAGCATCAGGTTCAATTTCGAAATCGTATTTGAATACTCCGTTATTGCAATTGGTTGATAAGTTAAAATTGCTCCATGCACCGGGTGTAGTTGGAAAATCATCATTACTTCCACAGCCTGCACAAACCGATTGATAAACGACTCCATTGGCATCAAAACGAGAGGTTCCTCCATCTACATGTTCTTGCGAAGTGGGCCCTCCAAAATAAGAAGCATATAAAACCGATTGTATATTTCTTGAAAACACAATGAGATAAAAATTAAATCCATCACCCGTTAATGGCTGAATGGCATCTGGCGTTACATCCATTCCGTTAAGCGGAGTGGATTGTAAAATATTTGCTCCCCATCCCGATACATAAACATTTCCACAAACATCAACAAGGAATGCAGAGGGAGAAATATTGATACCTCCATTTCCATTTCCAAAAAGAGTAGAATAAATGATGGAGGATAAAGCATTATTTAATTTCGTTACAAATTGTCCGCTATTGGCAGTGCTATAGGCTACATTTACGATAGGATAGGTAGCAGTTCCTTGCGTTTGTCCAAGAAGATAAACTCCACCGAAACGATCTAATTCCACAAAGTAACATTGGTCGTAAGACGCTGTACCAATATAACTGGAACTTAATAATGCGCTTCCGTTGGCAGATAGTTTAAGAATGAAACCATCCACTTTTCCTCCTTGATAAGTAGTGTTTAAAGAACCGGCTGTGATAGGAAAATCGGTGGAAGAAGTTCCACCAGCAATATAGGCTACATAATTTTCATCTACTTTGATAGAGTAGGCAGCGTCTTTATTATTTCCGCCAATGAAAGTACTCCAAGTTAAGTTGGCAAGATTGGCATCAAATTTAAAAGCCACAGCATCTTGTTTTCCTGATTTAGCCGATTGGTATGCATTTACTGTTGGAAAATCTGCCGAGCGAGTTGTAGTGGCTACATAACAATTTCCTAAATCATCTACCATAATTTCTCCTCTGAACTGATCTCCGTAATTAAACATCAATGAGTCGTAGTTAGAAGTGTAATTTCCACCACTGATAAAATTTAAGTTGTAATTCACTCCGTCATTATCACTTCCTCCGATATAGGTGGATGCAAGTAAATTCGTTCCGGATGGATTGAATTTGGATACATAAATATCAGTTCCGCTATTATAGAAATAGGTTCCATTGTTTACAAATCCAATCATGCTTCCACCATTGAATGAATTATCATAGCAACCTGGAGTGGTTGGAAAATCGGTGGAGCTGGTTAATCCAAAAAGAAATAAATTATCATTGGCATCACAAATTAAACTATGAACTGTTTCTGTACCTTGATTGGTGGTTCCTCCTCCAATATAAGTAGAGAAAACCAAATTTGTTCCAACGGAATTGAATTTTGTAATTACAATATCGGTTACTCCATAAGTGGTTGCATTAACATTTGAGGTGATATCATAAGCGCCAAAAGTGGTTGGAAAGCCGATATTAAAAGCTATTCCTCCTGTAATTAAATTTCCTTGTGAGTCATAAGTGGCGGTCATTCCAAAATTATCGGCAGTGGAACCCGTGTAAGAAGCAAAAATTAATACAGGATCTATAATTAAATCAATTGATGTATTATATCCATTGGGAAAATTATACGAAATGGTTTTGTCGTTTAATACAAAATTACATTCTACCATTTCTTTTTTGCCATTCACCATTTGCCAAGCAATGGGTTTTAATTCTTTCACTTCATTTACGTTGGTGGTAAGAACCAAATTGCCGTTCACCAATTTCAAATTTTCAATTCCTTCATATTTTTGTTGGATGACGGAAGCATTTGCATTTGCTTTAACATAATAAGTATACTTTAAATTTTCATTTTCATTGGTGGTAATTTCTACATCAATATTTGAATAAATATTTTTCATTCGAATAATTTCATAGGAAAAAGCTTCCGAAACCCATTTGGATGGATCATTTCCTAAATAGTAATTAGAATAGTCATTTGATTTTTCGGTAGCAATTATTTTTGGTTCAAGTGAATTTTCAAAAATCATTTTATAAGCATGACCTTTTATAAATTGTTCTTCTTTTTTTACTTCTTGATGGAGGTGAAATTTATTGATGACTGAATTGTCTAAGAGATGAAAAGTAAGAGCATTTTTTTCTACGAATAATGCACCACCATTTATTTTGGCTTTGTATTGAACTTCTTTTTCAAACTGCCCTTTGTTTTCGATAAATTGATAAGAACGGTGTTCCTTATCGTTATGCGCGAAAACGTTTATGGAGGAAATGAAGATAAAAACGAAAAGTAAGAATGTTCTCATATCACGCTAATTTACATAAAAAAGTGTTTCATGTTATGAAGTTTTGTAACGACTTCACTCTTTTACACTAAGACGTGATTAATCCCTCTTTAGTTGCTGCCTAATTTCATTGAGCATCTGAATGATGGTGGCATTATCGGTTCCGCCTGCTTCTAGTTCTTCTTGGTTGATAGATGAGACAAACGACCAGGCTTCTATGATTTCCTTGAGATAAATCGGGTAGGGCTCATAAGACGGATTATCAGAGTGCAGGTAAATGATTTGCTTGCTTTTTTTATCTCGATACACTCTTTTGTAGACAATTCCATCGTTTTGTGTGATGAGAATATAGGTTTTTCCTTCTTTGAGAGAATGCAAATCTTCAACGAATTTTCCCACAATCATCGATCCTGTTCTTAGTGGAGGCATGGAATCACCTTTGATTGGAAAGGCACGATGCGTTCCGTTTTTAGTAAAAGGCAATTGCATTTTTTGCAATGATTCGATGTATTCGGGGTCGCCATAACCATTCAGGTAGCCAGCAGATGCTTTCAAATCTACAATCTCCACCATTCCTCGATTGGATTTATCAATAGAAATGGGAAACAAAATTCGTTGGTTTCCCACTTCTATAGAGGGAATATTGTTGGATTTGGTTAAATCTTTTTTGACCAAAATATCAATAGGAAGTTTGAAAAAATCGGAGATTTTGATGAGTAAATCAATGGGTGGCTCCGAGCGGCTTTCTTCATACGCTCCGATTCTTGATTTTTTTACTTTTAAATCATCTGCAATTTGTTCCTGAGATAATTTCTTCAGTTTGCGTAGATGCGATAGGTTGGCAGCAAAGGTTGACATGGGAAGCTTAATGTTTTTGGTTCTTTGTTTATTGTTAATACCAAATTTACATAAAACTAATTAATTTAGCTAAAAAAACTAAAAATTGTAGTCAATAATGCTTCGATACGCTCGTTCCTCGCTACTCAGGATGACGGAAGTGAATATTTGTATTGGATCCTTCGATACGAAGTTCGAAGACTCACTTCTACTCAGGATGACGGAAGTGAATAATTGTATTGTATCCTTCGATACGCTCGTTCCTCGCTACTCAGGATGACGGGAGTGAATATTTGTATTGGATCCTTCGATACGAAGTTCGAAGACTCACTTCTACTCAGGATGACAGGAGTGAATATTTGTATTGGATCCTTCGATACGAAGTTCGAAGACTCACTTCTACTCAGGATGACAGAAGTGATAGTTAGTATTGGATCCTTCGATACGAAGTTCGAAGACTCACTTCTACTCAGGATGACGGGAGTGAATAATTGTATTTTATCCTTCGATACGCTCGTTCCTCGCTACTCAGGATGACGGCAAGTTTTAACCATGGAATTACTTAATTTGTAGTAACGGTCATCCTGAGTAGCTTTGAGTCTTCGAAAAGCGTATCGAAGGATTCTTTAATTATCAATGAAACTTAACGGTCATCCTGAGTAGCTTTGAGTCTTCGAAAAGCGTATCGAAGGATGAATTAATACCAATTGTAACTTCTTCCGCTCTCATTGCTCCCTCTCACTTTGATTTTCGCTCTGTTTTACTTCATCCACTTTTCTCTCAATTTTAACGCTTTTTCATCTGCCGATTTTACTTCCGAGAGTTTAAAGTCTTTTTGAGCATTGGCCTTGAGTTTAACTTCAATAGTTTTAATTAAATTATCTCTCGAAATCATCACTTTTACCACTTCATCCGCTTGTTTCATTCCCAAATATTTGGTCAATGTAGCTTGGTCTACTCGGTAATCATCAATAGAAATAATTTCATCATTCACATTTAATCCAGCATCCCAACCTGCGCCATCAGCAACCACTGTATTGATAATTAATTTTCCGCCTTCATCACGTGAACGAATACCCAATGAAATTTCATTCGAACGGTCAGAGAAGAGTAGCTCATATCCCACATTTTTGAAAAAATAATCGTAATCGATTTTTTGGGTAGAATGAATGTAACTATCGAAAAAATCATCCATTTTTTTGCCCGTTATTTTTTCGGCTGCTGCTTTAAATTCGGCTTCGGTATATCCTCGTTTTAGTTTTTTATAATATTCATCATACATGTATTTCATCAAATCATCCAAATGCTTTTCTCCATTGGTAGACTGAATGATTTCAATATCCAAAAGTGCACCTAAAACAGAACCTTTGGTATAGTAAGAAATTTGTGAATTATACGAATTTTCATTCGTGCGATAACCTTTTATCCAAGCATCAAAACTGGATTCGGCCATGTTTTGAACTTTTGTTCCTGGAGTATTTTCGGTGGAAGAAATAGATGAAGTAAGGCTGCGAATGTATTCTGCTTCGGTATAAAATCCTGCACGGAGCAATAATAATTCATCATAATAACTGGTAAAACCTTCCATCACCCAAAGTAGAGTAGTGTAATTTTCTTCGTCATAATTAAACGGACCAAGTTCAATGGCGCGAGCTCGTTTTACATTCCATAAGTGAAAATATTCATGCGCCACTAAACTTAAAAATGAAAGGTAGGAGTTTTCATACGTCCACCGATTTACTTGAAGAGTGGTTGAATTTAAATGTTCCAATCCACCACCACCTTGGGTTAAATTATGCACAATGAAAACATAATTCTTATTCGGATTTTCTCCATACACTTTTACAGCCTCATCAATCACTTTGGCCATATCTTTTTTCAAAACCTGGGCATCGTAATTTCCTTCACCTACCATGGCCACTTCATATTTGCAGCCACTTGTTTCAAAATAAAACACGTCTTGGTTTCCAATTTCTATTGGAGAATCGGCTAAAACATCATAATCCGGAAATTTCATTTTCCAATCTGAACCGTCTTTTTCTAATCCGCAACTTATTTTTTTCCAATTTTTAGGTGGATTTACCGTTAATGTTCCTGCTAAATTCTTTTTACCATCAATGTACAGAAATACAGAACTTCCATTGAGATACGCATGATCGGCATCCACAAAGCTGGTTCGCACGGTCAATTCGTAGGAGTAAACTTTATAGGCTATGGTAATTTCCTTAGCTGAATTAAGTGTAATATTCCAAGTGTTTTTATCGGTTTTATTCCATTTTATTTCTGCAGGAGTTTGGGAAGTAACTTCGAAAAAATCTACGTTTTTGGCAAATTCACGAATCATGTAGGATCCGGGTGCCCAAGCGGGCATTTTTACATCAATTGATTTTCCAGATAATCCCGAAATCTTCATTTTAACGGTATGATAATGGGTTTGAGGATTTTCAAAATCCAAAATGTATTCGATTTTTTGTGAATGAATCGGAGCTAAAAAAGCAACGAAAAGAGCAATAGAAAAAATGTACTTCATAAAAATGATTTTAATTCTGATGGTAAATTTAATTTTTTTATTCGAAAATTAAAGAGAAAAAAGATAAACGAAATTAATCTTTTAAGGGTATCCTACAACCAAAAGTAAGAACGGACATTTGCGGATAGGCATATTTCATCAAATCAAACATTCGATGGTGTGCATAAAGTTGTAAATTTGTTTTAGATGGAAGCTAAAAGAATTGATGGGAGAAGAATAATTTTAAAAACAATATGGTTTTTTGTTTTGATGATGGGAATTACCCGTTCCTATTCACAGCTAAAAGAATTAAAATCATTCGGAGATAATCCGGGCAATTTAAGATCCTATTTGTATTCTCCTTCCAAATGGAAAGATTCGGTAAATGGCCCATTGGTGGTTATTCTGCATGGTTGTAATCAATTGGCTAAGCAAATGCACGAACAAACAGGATGGAAAGAGTTAGCCGATTCTAATCATTTTCATCTTTTGTATCCTGAGCAACGAATGATCAATAATCCCAATTTTTGTTTCAATTGGTTTAATGATGCGGATATTGAGAGAGGAAAAGGTGAAGTGGCTTCAATTCGAACGATGATTTTAAAAGTTTCGGACAGCTTGAAAATTGATTCAACAAAAATTTTTATTTATGGTTTATCGGCAGGTGCAGCCATGTCGTTAGCAGTGATGGCTTCTTATCCCGAACTAATTAATACCGGAGCTGTTTTAGCAGGTGGACCTTATAAAGCTGGCGAGAATCCATTGAAAGCAGCTATGCAAATGCGTAAACCCAATCAATTAACAGAAGAAGAAAGAGGGAAGAAGGTAATAGGGCAAAATCCAAATTACCAAGGAAAATATCCGCGTTTAATTTTATGGCACGGTGAAAAAGATAGAGTAGTTGCATTTGAAAACTCCAATGAAATTGTAAAACAATGGTCGTATGTTTTAGGTATTAAATCCGAGCATTCTATTTTATTGGATGATTATGATGGCAAGTATGGTTTTTCGAGAAGTGAAAACTGGAATGATAAAAATGAACCTCTAATTATTTTTTATTCATTAACTCATTTAGGACATTCACTAGCGGTAGATCCGGGCAAAGGCAAAAAGCAAGGAGGAAAAACTGGTCTCTTTTCAAAAGATGTTGATTTGTTTTCTACTTGGTATATAGCTAGAGACTTTGGTTTAATTAGAAATGAATAATGTTAAATGTTAATTGAATAATGTTAGAATGGTTTAAATAATAATCAATAGTTAATAATCATTCAAGTTTTTATTCCTATCTTTAAAACGATGAAAAAAACAAGTTATCTATTATTTTTTTTACTGAGTGCAATATCATCCATTGGTTTGCCAAACAGTCTCTGTTCTCGATACACTCATACTTTGCTACTCGAACTGACGACTGATTTAGCTGCCACTGCACCTGCAACTTCGCCTACTTCCCCTGCCACTGCCACTGCTCCTGCAACTTCTCTCACACCCTGGGGTTTTTTCGCTCACAAGCGCATCAACCGTATGGCGGTTTTCACTCTACCCGAAGACATGCTGGGATTTTACAAAAAGCATATTGAATTTGTAACTGAGCATGCAGTAGATCCAGATAAACGCAGATATGCAGTGAAAGAAGAGGCCGCTCGTCATTATATCGACATCGATCATTATGTGCACGATAGTTTGAGTCCGTTTGAAGTGGTGCCCAAAAAATGGGATGATGCTGTTTTGAAATTCACTGAAGATACTTTGCAAGCCTATGGAATTGTTCCTTGGCATTTGCAAGTGATGTTGAATAAACTAACCTGGGCATTTAAGAATGAAGATGTGGATATGATATTAAAATACTCTTCTGAAATTGGACATTATATTGGCGATGCGCATGTGCCCTTGCATACTACCGAAAATTACAATGGACAATTAACCGGACAAAGAGGAATACATGGTTTTTGGGAATCAAGAATTCCGGAATTACTATCTACCGAATATGATTTTTTTATTGGTGATGCATCTTATATTGAAAAACCATTAGACGATGCTTGGAAAGTAATTAAAGAAAGCAATGATGCGGTTGATTCTGTTCTCACGTTCGAAAGAATTTTAAATGGCGAATTTCCTACAGATAGAAAATATGCATTTGAAGAACGCGGACCACAAACCATTAAAACCTATTCTCAAGAATACACCACCGAATATTCTGATCGATTAGATGGAATGGTGGAACGCAGAATGCGCGCAGCCATTTTATCCGTAGGTTCTCATTGGTACACCGCTTGGGTAAATGCCGGAAAGCCCGATTTGAATAAATTATTAGGAAAAGATATTTCGGATAAGATGAAAGAAGAAATTGAAAATGAGAACAAGGATTATGAGAATGGAAACGTGAAGGGGAGAAGTTGTGATCATTGAGGGGAAATAAATACCTAAATGTACGCCAAGCGAGGCAAAGTGGTTTAAGTGGGGGTTAAAAAGGTAATAGTATAGGTATTTTAGCTGCAACCGCAGACAATAAAAAAAATGAAAAGAAAATTATTGACGATATTATTTCTCTGTTTAACAATATCGGCTTTTTCTCAGCCGAATGAGATAACGTATTTCCATAGAAAAAATGGTAATATTATAGATCCTACTGGCAATCGTTTCATAATTAAAGCTACAAATGTCAGTTGTTGGCTTTACCAAGAGAATTACATTTTTGGGGGCGCACAAAATGTACA
>JBIPLT010000372.1:0-3917 GCA_044368255.1 Flavobacteriales bacterium | reverse complement strand
GTATTTGGTTCACAAATACAAACCGTACCTATACGTACTTGCGCTTGTGTCTATTCGCCGAGGCAAGGGACATGCTCACATCATCAAGCATGGCTAAGAAAACGCCTTCTATTGCAAAGGTATTTCTTAGAAGCCGTTTTTCACTGATGATGCTGTGTAACTGATACAAGAAAAATTGCCTTCTGTGGAAGACAATTTCCTTCTTGTGTGCGGCAGTACTGTTTCCAAGAAAACAGAATTGTTCCTCTCGTGCAGAGCTGTTGATTCTCCCAGGACTTTGCTCCACGCTGCTGTCGCAGTGTTGCTACCCTTGCGTTACACTTTGCTGTGTGCTCGTTGGTTTTTCAATAAGAGCCTGGGGACAAGCTCCCCGATAGGCCCATTGCTGTCTCGTGTCATTCATCGTCTGATCTTTTCTTGTCGCTCTCCTACTCCCTCTGCCGTTTTCCTACTTCGCTCAAGAGCAGTTTGACCTCAAGTCTTTCAACTCTTCAGAGGTTCTGAGCTGCCTGATTTTCGAATCGGGGGAGCAAAAACAAGATATTCATCATGACCGAAAATGACAAGAACAACGACCTCAAAGTTCCGCGTTTTGATAGCTTCAACAAGTCTCTCTCACGCGACACGCGTATCAAGGCCTGGACTCAAGCTGTGAAGTGTGCTGCCATGGCCAAGTTTGGGATGAAAGGTGCTACTCTCTTCCAGGCACTCTACAATACCAAGCCGGGCGACCCTTCACCTATGTTGCATTTTGCTCGCGCAAAGAAAATTGCAAAGACAGCTCCGCTCTTCTACAAGATGGTCACAGAGGACGCAGAGGACGAGTGGTTCAAAATGCAGGTGTGGTTGCTCCAGTATCTCATTCGCGACTTCAAAGAGTCGGACAGCGCCATCATTGACGACCATGACCCTGAAGTCTTCAAGCTCCGTCTGGTCCAGAATGATGGGTGGGATGCGGATGGCAAACATGTTAGGTTCGCTCCTTTCGCTACTATATGCTTTCACGCTATTAGCAAGCGTTACCTTGAGCAGACTTCTTCGCATCTCATTGGCAAGCTCAAGTCCTTTGTCATGGCTCGCACGTCCTTTGGCAAGCATGTGAAGAATCCGCTGAAGTGGACCAGCTCCGTCGAAGCTGCCTGGCACGATCTCCAAGGCGGTATCAAGCGTTTCGATCCCGAAGCCTTGGCTGCTCTTGAGCTTGTTCTTGATATCTACAACTCCGGCGACCATCAGTGGAGCCAGTGGGCTACAAGCTTCTACGAACAGCACAACGACCGCGCCTTCACTGTTGCTGAAGTGCTGCAGTCTGTTATCGATCGTCATGGCCTTCACTCTGCTGTATCTGCGGCGCACCATTCCTCTTCGCACTCGACTGGCAAGCATCTTCGTGACCACACTGCAGCCGTCAATATGATCGAGGAGCTCGTGGCCAAAGATTGTGCGTCGTGTGGCAAACAATTCAAGCCCAAGGCTCCGCAGCACAAGATGTGTGACGGGTGCTTCAACAGGCGTGACAAGAAGGCCCCCAGGCTGTCGTCGGCGGACACATCGGTCACCATGACGCCAGCTGCTAAGGAGAGCTTCAACCAGCGCCGTAAGTTCAAGTCTGTCAAGAAGAATGCCAAGCGCTGGTCCAAGCAGAGCTCCAAGAAGGGCGAGGCCTCTTCCTCTTCTGGCCCTCCTGCTAAGAAAGGCAAGTCTGGAGCCGTCAACATGATCACCTCCTTTGAAGACGAGGGCCCTACTGAGCGTGCTTCGAAGAAGGCGCGTCTCGCCTCGGATATCGAAGATGCTGATCAGTCCGCTGACGACGAGTCCGACAACGATCTTCAGCTCGCGGGCGCTGCCTCCTCTTCGAAGCAAGGGGGGGTCATGTCTCGTGGCAAGCGGGATGACAGCAAGTCAGATCCTCGGGATTCTGCCAAGACTCGTCTCAAGGCTCGCGGTCCCCGGTATGGACTGGTGCTCCGCCCTGAGGGAGCTCCAGACTTTTACGATTCTCATCTTTGCTGTGCGTATGAGTACACAGGTCCTTTCAAGAAACCGTCAGAGCCTGCGGCAAAGCCTGCTCCTGTCATCAGCAAGAAGGTGTCTCGCAAAGCACTTGCCGGCAAGGAGGTGGCGACTTCATCTGACAACGAAGGCTCTACCGAGCGTCCTGCCAAGAAGGCGCGCACTGCTTCGTCAGCCTCTGTGATGCATGTTCAACCCCTTCGCGGCGATGATGATGATGACCACAACCTGCTGCTCTCTACGCTCACAGGTGGTCACGGTGTCTTCATGGCAGAGGCTGAGGTGAACAAGATCGAGGACTTGTACGATTCGGACAACGAGCAAGCGCAAGTCATTGCCTTCGTCGATGCCTCCTACGCTGGACCAGTGAACATCGTTCCTGACTACCGACTCGCGATCGAACAAGAGATGCTCCAACTCGTTGACAACATGCGATCCTGGCAACTCGTTGACTCTGGAGCAAATGTGCACATCGCCCCTGACTACGTTGTGAACGCCGTCACCGGCCGGACCTTTGTTGCACCGATCCGCCCGGTACCGGTAATCAATCTCGCCGACTATCTCCTCGACGACGAGGAGGACGACGATGAAAATGGCTGGGACGAGCTCCCTGAGCTAATGGCGCCTGAAGGACCACTAATGGCGCCTGAAGCAGCCCCTCTTGGAGGTCCGGTGCCAGTGCTCGACCTCATTGCCTTCCTCCTTGGCGTTGATGTGCCTGCTGAACTGCTTTCAGACGGCCCGGCTCTCAACCTTGATCCAACGTTGGGTCTCGATGCTGCCGCTGATCTGGCCGGCCCGCTGACGTTGATTTCAAGGCCATACGGGCTTCGATTTTCTCCGCAGCAATGGCGTGATCTCATGTCGTTTCAAGAGGTACCACCACACGTCGCTTCCTCTAATGGAGATCAAGGGCGCCGTTTTTCTGAGCTACGCACTCTGATTGGCCGTGCTTTCTACGAAGCCTCCTACGGTCAAGTCTACATGGTGTACCAGGGATCTGCGGCTGCAACGGCCTCTCGTCACTCTTGTCCCGAAACGTTCAACGACCTCGCTCGTCAGCACATCGGCCGCCCTGAGCGGATCCTCCGCGACTTGCAGTTTCCGGCGCCGGCCTTTTGGCTCATGGCTGATTCTGGGGCAACGGTCAACGTCGTATGGGACACCGAGCTCACCTCCAACTTTCGGGCTCGTTCGCATGCGCTTCGAGGCTTTCAGGGAATGGCTTCGTTTGCTATCGGTGAGGCTTTTCTTGACGTTCTTGTGCTTGCGCATGTTCAGAATGAGGGGTGGTCTGTCAAACATCTCTCTTCAGGTGACTACGATACGTGGGTCGTGCCTGATGCGAGGATTCAGATCCTTTCGCTCACGACTCTGACCAAGCAAGGGCATGTGGTGCGTATCGGAGGGCCAACGAGCGGGATCTTTGTGGCTGGGCGCCGTGATACGTTCATCCCTCTCTTCAAGGATGATCGCAGCGGCTACTATGTCCTCCCGGTCAAGGCTCCATCCTTCCGGGCTGCTGGTCTCAAGGCAGACATCACCTTGCAGCGCCGCCCGCCGTTTGATGGATCTGTCCTGAACGTGGCCACCGACGATGACTTTGGCGAGGAGCCTCCAGCCGCTTCACTCGCTACGCCCTCTTCCTCGGTGCCTACGACGACCCGCAAGCGGACGCTCTCCGACATCGAGATGGGCTCTACGATTGATGCCCAAGACGCTCACAAGAACACGCATGGCGCGACATCTGCGGTCAGCAAGGTGCTCAAGAATGCCGCATTGGCCAAGCACGTTCAGCGAGTTCATGAGAAGCTTGGTCACGTTGATCTCAAGCGCATCTTCAAGTTCAAGCGTCATGGTAAAGTAGTGTGTGCTAACCTGCCACCCAGGTTTCTTAAGGA
>JBIPLT010000073.1:0-12357 GCA_044368255.1 Flavobacteriales bacterium | reverse complement strand
ATTATGCTTCAGTAGGAACGATAGAAACGAACGATTTGTGATTCATTTTCTTTTCGAATTTCACAGTACCATCAACCAAAGCAAACAACGTGTGATCTCTTCCAAGACCTACATTTTTACCTGGATTATGTAAAGTACCACGCTGACGAACAATAATATTTCCAGCGATGGCAGTTTGCCCACCGAAAATTTTAACACCAAGTCGTTTTGAGTGTGACTCACGACCGTTTTTGGAACTACCTACACCTTTTTTATGTGCCATGATAATTAGTTTTTAATGGTTCGGGGATTAGCCTTTGATCGCATCGATCTGAACCTGCGTCAAGAACTGTCGGTGTCCGCGCTTCACCTTATAACCTTTTCTTCTTTTCTTTTTAAAGACGATAACTTTATCGCCTTTAAGGTGCTTAAGGATCGTAGCCTTAACTGATGCACCACTAATAGCTGGGGCGCCAACATTGATTTTACCTTCGTTGTCGATTAATAAAACGTTTCCGAACTCAATAGATGAGCCTTCTTCGCCTTCTAAACGATGAACGTAAACTCGCTGGTCTTTTTGCACTTTAAACTGCTGCCCTGCTATGTCCACAATTGCGTACATTTTGCTGTGTTTTTAGTTAATTATCCCTTTTTAGGGGTTGCAAATGTAAGGCTTTTTGGGTAAAATACAAGTAAAATTTTAACCCTTTTTATTAATTAGCCAAACCCCACAAAATATCACTCCAATAGCTGCAAACTGTTCAATATTAATAACTTCACCGTATTCGAATACCCCTAAAAACATGGCGGTGACCGGAATCAAGTAAGTTACCGAGGATGCAAATACTGCCGAAGTCATTCGAATTAGGTAATAAAAAATGACCACCGATAGAGCTGTACCAACCAAGGAAAGAATAGTAATAAAACCCATTGCTTTCCATGCTCCGGGATGTTGCGCGAGAACAGTAAAATAATCTGTAGTAAAAAGAAAAATCAAACAAGGAATTCCAACGGATAACAGCGAGAATGCCGTTACAGCAATTGGTTTTACTGAAAAGAGATAGTTACGCATAATATTTACACTCGTACCGTATAAAAAGCATGCAATCAAAACTAAAGAGGCCGAAAATATTTGACTTTGCCCCATTCCTGCTGATCCTCCACCAAAATAAACCAGCATTAATGCTCCAATAAATCCTAAAAAAACACCTAGATAATTTAATGCTAAAAACTTATTTTTAAAAATAACCACAGCAATTAAGACTGTAAAAACAGGTGTAGTTGCGTTTAACATTCCAGCCAATGACGTATTAATTCCAGTTTCTGCATAGGTAAATAAAAATGCCGGAATTCCATTGCCACAAAGCCCAACTAATATAGCGGGAATTAAATTCGTTTTACTAATTTCATTTCGGTGAATTAACATAAAAGGTAAAAGCGCTAAACCCGCAATTCCCATTCTTAATGCAGCCACTTGATAAGGACTAAAAATGTTAGATCCATCTTCAGCCACCATTCCTTTTTTCATTAACAAAAAGGAACTTCCCCATACAATAGAAAGGAAAATAAGGAGTAAATAAGCTTTAAGACTAGCCTTTTGGTTTTGCATTTTTTAACAGAAAGTGGCGAAGTTAAACAATTGCTTTTTAGGAAAAGCCAGTTCTAAAAATTAAATTTGTTCCATAAAAGTTCATGATTATGTTTAAGCCAATTTTAAGTTTGATTCTATTTACAACGCTACTTCTTTCTTCCTGTGGTGAAGAAAAAAAAGTAGAAGACAAAAAAGGTGATGACAAAAAGGAAGAAACTTCTCAGAAAAAATCATCGTCAAATTCTGAAATCAATGCAAATAGCTTAGCCTGTATTAGTATTAGTGGAATTGTTAATGAAGTGAAATGTGTTAGTTCAATCAAAAAAATACTTTCGGCCATGGTTGGAGTGACTGAAATAGAATTAAATTTCAATGCTCAAAATCATATAAATCATGCCATGATAAAATATGATAACCATGTAATAAATGATCAGCAAATGGTAAGTGCAATTGAAAAATTAAATAACGGTGCGTATAAAGTTGGTGATGTTGAAATCAAAAAACTAGAAGAGAAATCAATTTCAGCTAAGAAGAAATCAGAAGAGAAAGAAATAACTTTTACCACTTCGCCAAGTTCTGGGGCTGGAGGATTTGCTTTGCCGAATATTTTAGAAGTATTTAATATCCTTTAAATAAATATTAATTCATAAAAAAATCTCTCTAAAATTCGAGGGATTTTTTTTGAAAAATAAAATCAAAAATTATTTACAACTTTCTGATTTATTAATAATTTCATTTACTTCTTCTTCGGTATAAAGCCCCTCAGATATATTTTTTTCAAACTCACGAATGAACTCATCATATTTGGCAGAAACCTCTTTTGTTTTACCTTCGTCTCCTTTTGCTTCGTCAAATTCTTTCATTAATTTACATGTGCAATTGGCAGCACCTTCTGGAGTAGATGAATCACAATGTTTGCCACATGATGATGATATTACACTGCTAAAAAACAAAAGATAGAAAATAGAATATTTCATTTTAAACATTTTTTATTCAAATTAAAAACCACCTCTCGGTGGTTTTTAAAAATAATTAATACTTATTTATCAATACATTTAATTGAAATTAAACGTCAATTTTTGCATATTTTGCGTTCTTCTCAATAAATTCTCTTCTTGGTGGAACATCATCTCCCATTAACATGGAGAAAATTCGATCACACTCTGCAGCATTATCAATAGTCACTTGACGAAGTGTTCTAAACTCAGGATTCATGGTTGTTTCCCATAATTGTTCTGCGTTCATCTCTCCCAGACCTTTGTATCGTTGCACGCCTACACCAGTTTCTTTTCCTTGTCCTTTCATTTCGTTGATCAACTGATCACGCTGTGTTTCATTCCAAGCATATTTTGCAGAAGTTCCTTTTTTCACTAAGTATAATGGTGGAGTGGCAATATAAATATAACCATGCTCAATCATTTCTTTCATGTATCTAAAGAAGAAAGTAAGAATCAATGTTTCGATATGACTTCCGTCCACATCGGCATCACACATGATTACAATTTTATGATAACGAACACCCGTAATATCTAAAGCCTTGCTGTCCTCTGTTGTTCCAACACGAACCCCCAACGCAGTATAAATATTTTTGATCTCTTCGTTTTCTAAAATTTTATGGTACATCGCTTTTTCCACATTAAGGATTTTTCCTCTCAATGGCATAATTGCTTGAAATCTTCTATCACGACCTTGCTTCGCTGTTCCACCTGCCGAATCTCCCTCGACAAGAAACAATTCACATTGTGCTGGATCTTTTTCTGAACAGTCGGCCAATTTACCAGGTAAACCTGTTCCGCCCATTACCGTTTTACGCTGAACCATCTCTCTCGCCTTTCTTGCAGCGTGACGAGCTGTTGCTGCTAAAATCACTTTTCCTACAATGGCACGAGCGTCTCTTGGATTTTCTTCCAAATAATTATTCAACATTTCACCCACTGCTTGATCTACGGCACCCATCACCTCATTATTTCCTAATTTGGTTTTGGTTTGTCCTTCAAATTGTGGTTCTTGAACTTTTACAGAGATAACAGAAGTCAAACCTTCACGGAAATCATCTCCAGCAATTTCAAATTTTAAATTCTTTAATAATCCAGAATCTTCAGCGTATTTTTTCAACGTACGTGTTAATCCTCGTCTATAACCCGCTAAGTGAGTTCCACCTTCGTGAGTATTAATATTATTTACATAAGAGTGAACATTTTCAGAAAATGATGTATTATAAATCATCGCTACTTCAACAGGAATTCCTGCTTTTTCACCTTCCATATAAATTACATCACCAATCATTGGTTCGCGACTACTATCTAGAAAACGAACAAATTCTTTTAATCCTCCAGTAGAATAAAAAGAATCCTTGATATATTCACCGTTATCATCCTTATTTCTTAAATCAGTTAGAGTAATAGTAATGCCTTTATTCAAAAAAGATAACTCACGCAAACGAGTTGCCAAAGTATCATAGTTATATTCTGAAACAATAAAAATTGAAGTATCAGGCATAAAAGTAACAGTTGTTCCTCTTCTATCTGTTGGTCCAACTTCCTTTACTGGATATAATGGTTTACCAATGCTAAATTCTTGAACGTATTCTTTCCCATTTCTATAAACCTGAGCTTTTAAATGCGTAGACAATGCATTTACACAAGAAACACCTACACCATGCAAACCACCAGAAACCTTGTAAGAATCCTTATCAAACTTTCCACCAGCGTGAAGCACTGTCATTACTACTTCAAGAGCTGAACGCTGTTCTTTTTCATGAAAATCAACAGGAATTCCACGACCATTATCTTTAACTGTAATTGAATTATCTTCATTGATTAGAACATCCACTCTATCACAATGACCTGCTAAGGCCTCATCAATAGAGTTATCTACCACTTCATAAACTAAATGATGAAATCCCTTTATCCCAATATCGCCAATATACATGGCGGGTCTTTTTCTTACAGCTTCTAATCCTTCTAAAACTTGAATACTATCGGCTGAATATGAATTCATCGCTTTTTCGCTTGCATCACTCATTTTTTGTGTAATTTTTAGTTATTTTTCTAAAGGCTAACAAAGATAATATTTCAGAGGGAAAATGAGGGATTTATTATGGGTTGATACGGGATAGTTTTCAACACCTAATTAACATTCGATGAGTGCTGAAAATTGGGATGAAAATGGTGAAATTTTTAGGCTGAAAAAT
This sequence comes from Flavobacteriales bacterium, assembly GCA_044368255.1. GTDB lineage: Bacteria > Bacteroidota > Bacteroidia > Flavobacteriales_D > UBA2798 > CAMBFX01. Next base: position 7,594 of record JBIPLT010000073.1, on the reverse strand, counting down.
TGGAGGATGAATATGCATTATATTATTTTGAAAAGAAAGAACACTAGCCACGGATTGCACAGATTTCACAGATTTTTTTACTTCGTAAAAAGGAAAAACACAGATCAAGAAAATCCACTATCAATAAAAAATAGTGCAAATTAATCCGATTAAACAATTCTAAAATAAATGTGAATCCATAAATAAACAAATTTCTTATTATTTCATTAAAACATCCAAATTCTTATCTGTGAAATGCGTGAAATCCGCGGCAAAAAAAAGCCATCGTTTTCGATGGCTCTTAAATATTATAATCAGTAAAACCCTAATTCATCGCCATCTTTTTCCCAATAGCATTATCGTAAATCTCTTTCATTTCATTGATAAATCCGAAAGGCTCTTCATCGATTACTATTTTTCCTTTGGTTACATGACCCAATAATGTAAACGGCACATCTTGAGTTGACATATACTCGATAAAATCTTCTTCTTGTTCTTCAGAAACAGTGATGATTACACGACTTTGTGATTCGCCGAATAAAAATGCATCTGGACGAACTTCAGAGTCTGTTTCAATATGAAATCCTAATCCTCGTGGCATTCCCATTTCTACTAATGTTACCCAAACTCCACCATCGCTCACATCATGCGCTGCATTGATATGTTTACCATAATTCAATTCTTTAATGCAATTCTGCATGGCATATTCCTTATCCAAATCAAAATAAGGTGCTGGAGATAATTTTACATTCAAAATATTATATAAATACTCTGAAGAATTGATATCCTCTTTTGATTCTCCAATAAGATAAATCAAATCGCCTTTTTGTTTGAAATCTAAAGACATTAAATTTTTCTTATCCTTCACCACTCCTATCATTCCAATAGTAGGAGTTGGAAAAACAGCATTTGAAACATTTCCGCCTGCTTTACCTACAGTCGAAGCTTGATTGTAAAAACTCACATTTCCGCCTGTAACTGGCGTTTGAAATTTCAAACAAGCCTTGCTCATTCCTTTGATAGAACCCACAAATTGCCAATACACTTCCGGGTGATAAGGATTTCCAAAATTCAAACAGTTGGTAATTGCAGAAGGTTCTCCTCCCGAACAAACGATATTTCTTGCCGCTTCTGCCACAGCAATTGCACAACCTTCTTCAGGATTTGCATGAACGTATCGAGAATTACAATCTACCGACATCGCCAATGCCGAATCCGTTCCTTTTAAATTTACAATTCCTGCATCTGATGGATGATTGGTTCCAATATTAATCGTTCCAACCATTGAATCGTATTGATTATAAATCCATTTTTTACTCGCAATATTGGGCTGCGCCAATAATTGATGTGCAATAGGAATTAATTTTTTTACCTCTAAATCTGGAATAGATTTGATATCGAATTTTTTAGTTTCTGCAAAATAAGCAGGCTCTTTGAATTCTCTTTTATAAACGGGTGCTCCTCCTCCTAAAACCAATGATTCGGCAGGAATATATCCTACCAATTCATCTTTGAAATAATATTCCAACATTCCGGTATCTGTTACGACACCGATTTCAGCACAATTCAAATCCCATTTATCAAAAATTTCGAAAACTTCTTTTTCCATTCCTTTTTTCACCACAATCAACATTCTCTCTTGTGATTCGGATAAAAGAAATTCGAATGGTTTCATTCCTTCTTGACGTGCTGGTGCCTTATCCAACCAGATTTTCATTCCAGATTTTCCTTTGGCCGACATTTCAGAGGTGGAACATGCAATTCCTGCTGCTCCCATATCTTGCATTCCCACGATACATTTCGTTTTAGAAAGCTCCATCGTGGCTTCCAATAATAATTTTTCCATGAACGGATCACCCACTTGAACAGAAGGTAAATCTTTAGCTGATTCTTCGGTAATATCTTTGGAAGCAAAAGCTGCCCCATGAATTCCATCTTTTCCAGTAGAGGATCCCACGATGAAAACAGGATTTCCTACTCCTTCGGCAGTAGCAGAAATCATTTCTCCTACTTTCATGATTCCGGCAGAGAATGCATTTACCAATGGGTTCGTATTATAACTTTCATCAAAATAAACTTCACCACCCACAATAGGAATTCCGAAAGCATTTCCATAATCACCGATTCCTTTAGAAACTCCTTTTACGAGCCATTTTGTGCGGGCTTCATCTAAATTTCCGAAACGAAGTGAATTCAACTGCGCCACAGGACGAGCGCCCATGGTAAAAATATCGCGGTTAATTCCTCCAACACCTGTTGCGGCACCTTGATAAGGCTCGATGGCGGAAGGGTGATTATGAGATTCTATTTTGAAGGCACAGGCCAATCCATTACCAACATCCACCAATCCTGCATTTTCTTCACCAGCTTTGGCCAACATCTGCGGGCCATCTTTCGGTAAAGTTTTTAACCAGGTAATGGAATTTTTATAGGAGCAATGTTCACTCCACATCACTGAGTAAACGGATATTTCGGTAAAATTGGGCGTGCGACCCAAAACTTCTTTTATTTTATCAAATTCTTCGGGTAAAAGTCCGAGTTGCTGCGCTTGTTCGAGGGTGGCGGGTTCGCCTACAGGGATCATTGCCATTTTTGGTTGTGTTTTTTACGTGCGGCAAAGGTAATTTTTCATTGAGGAAATTCATAGCGAAATTGGCTTTTAGTTATAAACAAAAAAGTAAAGATTGTTTATATATTTTTAAAGTTGAAAATCAGTGTTGTTTAAGCAGAGAGAATGTTGAAATCTAAATAGGATTATTAACTTCGCACCAAATGAAAACAAAGAAAGAAATCTCAAAATATTATTTTTCAAATTTAGAACGTTTCAACGGCGAGCAAAAAAAGCTACGCTTAGATGCCGCTAAAATCGGTTGGTTACGGCTATTTGTTTTTCTATTGGTTGTTGCATTTATTTGGACAGGATTTTCAATTTCTAATTTTCTATTTATCGGTTCTGTTTTTTTGCTTATCGTATTTCTATTCTTAGTTAAACTACATCTCCAAAAACAATTTGAGCGTGAACTAGGTGAGGTGAAAATAAAAATCGTAGAAAATGAAATTTCTACTTTGAATTATGAACCTAAACTTTGGTCTAACGGTGAAAAATTTCATCATGCTGCCTCTTACTCCTATGATCTAGATATTTTTGGTGACTATTCTGTTTTTCACTTTATCAATCGTTCGGCAACGGTAACTGGGCAACAACATTTGGCTAAATCCTTAATCAACCCTTCAACTGAGAAAGAAATTATTTTAAAAAGACAAGAAGCCGTTCAAGAAATTAAAGAGAAATCTAATTTCCGTTTGCAATGGCAGGGCTATGCTCAATTACTTCCTTCAAAAAATGATTTAAGCAAAAAATTGAATGAAAATCTGAATTTTAAGAATGAATTTGTTCATTCCGGATTAGTTAAATTCTTGATCATTCTTGCTCCGGTTTTAATGCTTTCCTCCACCATATTGTATTATGCAACGGATATTTGGCAACCAATGATGTTTTCCTTTATTGGGAATACAATGATTGCGGGTTTATTCCTTAAAAAAGTAAATCAACGAATGAAATCGGTAGACGGTTTGCAAAAAATTATGACTTCGTATAGTAGAATGATTGAGTGTTACCTTTCGGAAGAATGGGAATCTCAATTATTGAAAACAAAATCATCCGAAATCACAGAAGCAAAAAAAGCATTCTCCGAATTAGCCAATATCAGCGAATGGTTTGATAGAAGAGCGAATATTGTTGTGGGCGTTACATTCAACGGCTATACTTTATATGATTTACATTGCGCCATCCGATTGGAAAAATGGAAAGTAAAATACGTAGAAAAATGCGATAATTGGTTTTCAGCCATTGCCGAAATCGAATCCTTTCAATCTTTAGGAACTTTTGCATACAATCAACCCGAATTTCATTTCCCAACTATTAATACTGAATCAAAAATTTCTGCAGAAGAATTGGCGCATCCTTTAATTCCTGCCGATAAAAATATTCACAATGATATTTTGATTGCTCATCCCGAAAAAATTATTTTGATTACGGGTTCAAACATGTCGGGAAAAAGTACTTTTTTAAGAACTGTTGGTGTAAATTTAGTTTTAGCCCAAGCAGGATTACCCGTGAACGCAAAACGAATGGATTTTTCTCCAATGCATATTCAAACATCATTGAAACAATCGGATAATTTACACGAAAATGTTTCGTTATTTCATGCTGAATTATTGCGATTAAAAAGCATTCGTGAACATTTGAAAAAAGGAGAATTGACTTTGGTATTATTGGATGAAATGTTACGCGGAACAAATTCAGAAGATAAATTGTATGGATCTCGTCAATTGATTGAAGAATTATTGGATGAAAATATTTTCGGTTTGATTGCCTCTCACGATTTAGAATTAGGAAAATTAGAAGAAAAATATCCTGGAAAATTACGCAATGCTTGTTTTGAAAGCGTTATTACCGGAAATGATTTAATTTTCGATTATAAATTGAAACCAGGAATTGCCAGAAATAAAAATGCCACTTTCTTATTAAAGAAAATGGAAATCATCCACGATAAATTTGCGAATTGAAATTCGGGCCCGAAATAGCATTGGTATTTTTTTACTTTCTCGTGATGGTAGTCATCATACAACGCATGCCTTTTTTTAAAATTAAAGCATTACCTAAGAATTTTCTATTATCGATTTTTACCTTAAAAGTAGTGGCTGGTATAGCTCTTGCATTCATTTATACCAAATACTATCCTAATCGCAACGAGGCTGACATTTTCAAATATTTTGATGATAGTAAATATCTGCATGATGCCTTTTGGACCGAACCAAAAGATTTTTTCAAAATGATGTTTGGCTATGGAAATGATACTGAATATTTCACTACAGCATATTATAGTAAAATGAACAACTGGTTTCGTGTGTATGAAAGCAATATTTACAATGATAGTCATACCATCATCCGATTTAATGCTTTACTACGTTTCCTTTCCTTTGGAGTTTATCATGTTCATACCGTCATTATGTGTTTTCTTTCTTTAATTGGATTAGTTGCTTTTTATAAAGCGGTATATTCAGCATTCAAAAACAAAGAAAGAATACTTGCCTTCGTTTTGTTTTTGGTGCCTTCTCTCCTATTTTGGAGTTCAGGCGTGTTGAAAGAAGGCTTACTTATTTTCGGAATAGGTGTTTTAATTTATTGCTGCTTTGAATTTTTCAAAGGAAATTTTAAATGGTATTATTTCCCAATGATAGCAATCGTTTTATTCTTGCTTCTTTTTCTTAAAATCTATGCATTGATGTTGCTCATTCCATGTCTATTTTCCTATTGGTTGATACAAAAATTGAACTATAAATTTATTGCGCTGGTCTATTTTTCAAGTTTTATCATTGCCACCCTTTTTGCAATTAATTTTCATTTCATAAAAAAAGATTATAATATTCTAGAAATTATCACTTACAAACAACATGACTTCATCAAGCATGCCGAATTCTTGGGTTCTGGAAGTGTGGTAAAAATAGATCCCGTTGAGCCTACTATTACTTCTTTCATTTTACACGCACCAGAATCATTCTTAATTACTTTCTTTCGACCCTTTATCTTTGAATCTGCCAATCCTCTCATGATTATTTCTGGACTAGAGAATCTTTTCCTTTTTCTTCTCCTGATTTTTGTAGTAATCTATAGTGATAAATTGAACCATTCTCAGAAAAATCTTTTGTATTTCCTCCTATTCTTTAGTATTTCCATGTATGTTCTAGTAGGTTTAGTAACTCCCGTTATGGGTGCTATGGTGCGTTATAAAGTTCCAGCATTGATGACCTTAGTAACGGCCTTTATACTCATTGGAAACTGGAAAAATCTTCTTAATAACTATCCGAAGTTGAAAAAACGACTTAAAATTGAAGGATAGAACTGCTAAACAACCCTGAATTTTAATTTACTTTACATACCCGAATTCAATCGGAACTTTTGACTATGAAAATAACAGACGTAAAATACGATTGCAAATATTTCAGAGGAGGAATTCCCTGTAAACCGAACAAATTGAAAGGAAAAGTCTGTTCTTCCTGCGATGAATACAAACCCATCTCTATACGAATTTTGATTATAAAACTGGGAGCTATCGGAGATGTGATTAGAACAACACCCTTGGTGATTCGATACAAAAAAATGTATCCCGATTGTCATATAACTTGGATAACTCAATCACCTGATATTTTACCAAAAGAAAATATTGATGAGATTTTAAAATGGGATTTTACAACGGTTTATTCAGCCAAACAATTTCAATACGACATTGCCATTAATCTCGACAAAGAAACAGAAGCTTGTGCATTGTTAGCAGATGTAAATGCAAAAGAAAAATACGGATATACTTGGAAAGATCAACACGTGGCTCCTGCTACTTCTGCAGCCGAGCATAAATTAATTACTGGATTTTTTGACAACATCTCTAAAGAAAATACCAAACACTATTTAGATGAAATTTTTGAAATTTGTCATTTAAAATTTGAAGACGAACCCTATCTAATTAATTTTAATAAAACACTTGCCGCTAAATGGTCGTCCATCAAACAAAATGCAAATGGTAAAAAAATTATTGGACTAAATACAGGTTGCGGTGCAAGATGGCAAACAAGGTTGTGGCCACAAGAAAAATGGATTGCATTGATTAAATTATTGCAAGAAAACGGATTTTTCCCTCTGGTATTAGGAGGAAAAGACGAAGATGCATTGAATAAAATATACAGTGAAAAAACAGGAGCTTATTATCCAGGACATTTTTCATTAGAAGAGTTTATTGCTTTAACTTCCAATTGTGATGGAATTGTGACTCAAGTTTCGATGATGATGCATATTGCAGTTGCTTTGCAAAAACCAATGATACTTTTCAATAATATTTTTAATCCACATGAATTTTACATGTATGGACGTGGTTGTATTGTTCAACCAACCAGCGGTTGCGATTGTTATTATGGAAATACTTGTTCGAGAGAAAAAAGTTGCATGAACGATATTGATGAAAATTTAGTTCTGAATAAAATTAAAGAACACGTTATATAATGAAAATTGCGATTCTTTCTACTATTTATCCATTCAGAGGAGGAATTGCACAATTCAATGCGAATATGTATCATGCTTTTGCCGAACAACACAAAGTAAAAGCCTTCACTTTCATTCGTCAATATCCTTCATTACTTTATCCAGGAGAAAGTCAATATGTAAAAAAAGGGGATAAAGTAGAAATTGTTCCAAGCTTTCCCGTGTTGGATACTGTTGGTCCTTTCAGTTATATTACAGCAGCGCATCAAATCAATTTATATAATCCCGATGTTTTAATCATGAAATATTGGCTACCATTTTTTGGACCTTCATTGGGAACGGTAGCGAAATTGATGAGAAAAAAAACTAAAGTGATTACTATTTTAGACAATGTACTTCCGCATGAAACCAGAATTTTTGATTATTCGTTTACAAAATATTTTTTGAATCAGAATGATGGTTTTATTACGATGAGTGATAAAGTGAAAGACGATTTGTTGAGTTTTATTCCCGATGCTAAATACAAAGTTTTTCCACATCCACTTTATGACCATTTTGGTGCAGCCACCGAAAAAAATA
>JBIPLT010000277.1:0-3940 GCA_044368255.1 Flavobacteriales bacterium | reverse complement strand
CAAGGCCCCGTGTTTGCTGAGTCGTTCGAGCAGAGGACTGAAAATCCTCGTGTCGGAAATCCGGCTATTACGCCGGTCAACATGCATTCTGAAGGCTTCGATCTGATCGGGTCTTTTTTATGGCTGAAGGTTTTGTGTGGAAGGGATTATTCCTGTCTGTTGTGCTTTCATTCAGCCATATGCAAAAAATACATTAACGGCTAAAACTTGAAGTGTTTTACAATAAATCAAAATAAAAATCAGTTAAGATGACGCTATTTTTTAGGATTCATTTAGATTTATTATTTGCACTAAAAAGGATAAAAACATGACATACGAAGATGCATTAATCATAATAAATCATGAAAAACAACAAATTATCGATGATTTACAAGAGTCAGAGAAAAAAATTAAAGCAGCTATTATTATTGATCCGGCAAAAAGTGCGTACTTTAGGCAAGAAATACGAAATGCTATTTCTAACGCCGAAAATACTCTTAAAGCGGCACAAACTGATTGTATTAAATTATACAATGATGCAGAGACTTATCTTAATACATTTGGAGAATTCGATTTTTTCTATGATAATGGGGAAATAGAGAATGAATTGAAATCACTTTATTTAGATGTTGCCAGAACCCTTTCCAGAACAGCTATTGTTTTAGCTAACACGGAGTTATTGGAAAGCGATAAAAAAACAATAATATTTATTAACCTTGACTATGTCGTAGATATTGCCAAGGGACAAGGTCTAGGCGCGGGTTATAGGAAAAAGCAGATAACATATAGAGGTCTAGATAATACACCTATAGATCAACTAGACTTTAAGAAGCAAATCGATGTTAGAGAAACACACTACTATTTGGATTCTAATGGAAAACAGCTAGCAACAAGTACCGACAAGCAAGAAACAGTCACATACATGACCTCTAAGATCTATAAACTCCTTGGCCAAGTTGAGAAAAGATATATTGAAATTGACATAAAACATCTTAGAGAGAATCAGTATCAAAAAGTAGTACGAAGTAAAGATGCTAATGGAAAAAATCAGATGATAGTGACTCGAGGTATTAATCCTAATGATTTTTTAATTAAAGATACATTTGTTAGGCATTTCGATCATTTGAAAGGGGCAGTCGATAAATGTAAGATTATAATATCTGGTCATGGTGGTAGCGAGAACAGTTACATAGCAAGCGATCATCAAAATAAAAATAAAGAAATAAGACATTATAGTTTCAATATTTCTGATATTTCGAGTTTCTTAGGGGTAAATATAAACAAAGCCTGCGGCACATCGGTTTTTAGTCTAGACAATCCATTACCTATTTCTTTTATGAGTTGCCAATCTGCTGGTTTGAGAGCATTTGAAGATAGAAATCAAAATGAAATTGATCTTTCAAATACAATGGCCGGAAGGCTTTTAATCGACTTAGCTGGCCTGCCAGATCCAATTTATGCGAGAGTCAAAGCCAGAACCACAAGTGTTGCTAGTTTAAAAACAAAGATACGATCAGATGTTGTGACGGTCACAAACCTGTCGGCAGATGTAATTGATGATTCCAAAAAAGAAATAAACAAAACAATAGTTGGAACTCCGCAGATAAGACGGGGACTTGATGGTGTAGAAAATGGGAAATTAAGTGCTTTTTATGACCACACAAAAAAATCTGATCCAAAAGCATATGGTAAAGGTTATGGATTTCAGGGTAAAGACTATAGAGTTAAAGGTTACAAATATGTTTTTTATTATGAAAGGGATTTATTAGGAAACCCTAAGATTAAGGTTGCAGATTTGTCTGATAATTCAAATGTGGACCCAGTTTTTGAAGTAAATAAAGATCGCCTTATACAGTACATATTTGGGTTGGCATACTATGTTTATGAGCAGCACGGAGGGGTAAAATTCTTTGGAGGGATAAAGAAAGTTGAGAATATTCCAGCTGATGTTAAGAGAAAGAAAAGCGCTATACTAAAATATTTATATGACATAGAGATGAGTAAAAGTAGATTGGAGATGGTTACCATTCTTACGAGAATGTCACGTGAGCCGGATATTATAAAAAATCTAGGGGTTAAAATATTTCACGTGGAAAAGACTAGAACGGTTAAGCTTATAGAAAAACTGATAGTAATAGTTAATAACCCCGACCCCCGGCAGAATTTATTGCCACTTGCCGATCTTGATAATAAAAATCTCGGCTTACGAATCTAGTAGTACAGAAATCTGTAACTCCAAGTTGTCGTAAAAAATTACGTAAGACCGTTGTGCCTTTTTCTAGACTCAATTCTGAATACGTTTGGGACTTTTGTTTTTTACCTAATCATGGAAATAATAAAAAACTTTAAAAGTTAAACCACAAAAATTCAACCTACCACGGCCTGATCACTCACACTGATCGGGCTTTTTTTTGCCCAAAATATAGGAAAAACTATGCTTATTATCCAAAACCGATCCCAACTGCACCACATAACCGATCCCGACATACGTAAACTCCTCACCTTACGACTATCCCAACTCGGCTCAACCCTTACTGCTCCGATGATCATCATGGAACCGGGAGACAGTCTATCGGACATCGAAAAAGAAATCGGCTTTTCCATTCTGACCAATCTATTCGACGATGTTCGTTACCCCGATCCAGACTTCATGCCGTCCTGTGAGTCACTGGAAGATCATGGCGGCTGTTACGAAATGCTGTTCATTCTCGGTGACGGTGATGAAGCCTTGGAAATATTCATCCCCAAGACAGGTATCGATCCTTCACTTTTATCCATGTGCGCCGATTTTGCCGTCATAGTCCACTCAACCTGAAACCTATTCCAAAGAAACAATCAGGAATACATCCCAAAAACAAGAAGTTCAACCCAGCTAATCAATCATTTCCCAAGTATACGCAACACTCACCGACAATCTGATCGCGGAAAAATGAGTATCTTATTTGAATCGAAGATTCAACAACCCTGAAAGGAAAAACCTATGTTCACTTTAACTTTACTCACCATCAGTTCGATATCACTGCTGTTCACCACAACCCGTCTGTTCGGTGTGGTTTGTCTGACCCTGATTTCTTACCAATACCCACTAATCCTTATAGTCCTGATCACTTTGACAGGCATTTATTTTTATCTCAAACATTCAAAATAGGAACCACCATGAATTTCATAAACTGCATATTGGATCTGACCGACATCGAAGATCTGAACGAAGAAAACATCAGTGAAGCCATCAGAACACAAGCGTGTCTATTGGCCGGTTTAGATCCAGAAGAATTCTGCAACAACTGAAAGCTTTAACCACCGCAAAACCCCTTCTTTTTCACCTCTCGATCCCCAAACCTTTCCGATAAACGAACCATTAGCCACTGTATTTGGAGAATTTCGTTTGCCTGAGATTCGGTGAAGGGATCATTTCAACTTCGGAGATAGAACCATGATCAAATGTAATAAATTACCCACACACCTCAGGACATCTGTCACTTCCGAGCTGTTCGGCTTGAATTTCCCGATGAAGCTTGAACCATTGATTTTTAACCTGACCGACCATATCGCCGATAACTATTGCGGTAGCTATTGGGATTTTTACACGCTGAGCAACGGTGGATTTTATATGTCGCCGTGTTCTGATGAGCTCTTCAACGTGAGCTGTGAGAACGGCTTTGAAGGACAGCTGACATCCGATGCACTCGGTATCGTGGTTTGTTTATATGCCTACAGCCATTTGTCTTTTTCTGGTAAGAACGGTATCGATGAAATCTGTGCGGAACACTATCATTTGCTGAGGGAGTTTGCCTTGGATCATGATGATGCGCGGGGTATCTTTTCGGCCATCGATTAAAACTGGGTGGAGGGAGGGGAAGCAAAAAATGAAAAATTCACCTCGCATTTAGACGACGGCAACTATTTCAGCTTTACCCAACCCCTGCCACCACTTGGGCTGCATAACATTTTAGATAAAAAT
>JBIPLT010000367.1:0-12424 GCA_044368255.1 Flavobacteriales bacterium | reverse complement strand
TAGTGTACGCTTATTCGCGTTTTTTAAATTATAGTTCAAGTGAAACAAGTTATAATGTTGAAGCTGTAAGCAGTTTAGAGTGGGGTTCTATTTTAAACAGCCTTAATAGTAGCTCTGAAATTTCTGACGTTTTAGCATCCTACCGTTATTGTTTAAGTTTATTAAAGATACAACATTCAATGATTTTAAATTTATTGATAAAAAGGCTATAAATTATGTGCATTAATTTTTTTAAGCAAAGAAAATCGGTAATTCAATTAACAGACGGGTCGATTGTTACAACAACTTATTTACTTGAAAACGCCTATACTAAACTAAGTATTGATTCGAGGTCTCACAAGCTCTGGCGTTTTGATTCAACAAAAAATGTTTTAGAATTAACTTCTATAAACAAAAGAGTTTTTAATTTTAAGAAGCGTTTTAACAAAAAATAGAAATGAAAACAATAATAAACTGTTTAAATCAAATCGTTAATGGTCAAATTAAAGGTTCCAACGCGGTTTTATGCCCACACTCTAAAGTTTTAGAGCAAGTTTTGTATGTTCTTTCGAGAGAGGGTTTCATCAGGGGTTTCTTTAATACAAAGTGTAATTCTTCTGTTAAATCTTATGTTTTATTAAAGTACAAGGATAATCAACCAGCAATTCGAAATATTGTTGTGGGATCTTGCCCCGGTTTGAAATCGTTTAAAAAATACCAAGAACTAAAAAAACCGGTAAATGGTATTGGTTTTTTAATTATGAGTACAAATAAAGGTCTAGTAATAAATGAGGGTGCGTTTTATGAAGAAACTGCGGGTCAAATTTTATTTAGGATTTACTAACTATGGTTTATAAAATGTTAAGAAAGTTGGAAGGAGTCTCTTTGTTTAGGTTTAAGGATTTCGTTGTTTTTTTAAGTACAAAAGGTCGCTTTGTTTTTGACGTTTCAAAAAGCAATAAATTAACAATGGCACCTTCTTTATTCACTGATAGTATAACTTCAGATTCAAAAAATCCGTTTAGCTCCAGTGTGTTTGGTTTAAAAACATTTTACGTTAAAAAGTTAGTACTTATTGGTATAGGTTTTAGGTGTTGGTCTTATTTTGATCAAGTTAAAAAATGTCAGGTTTTAGTAATAAAATTGGGGTTGTCAAAAGATGTATTAATTTTTTTACCTCCTGAGGTTCTCGTTTTTTGCCTTAGGCCTACTTTAATTGTTATAATGAGTTTTAGTAAAGAGATTGTTTCATTAGTGGTTGCTCAAATTAGGTCAATAAAAGTTTCTGACCCTTATAAAGGCAAGGGGGTTCGTTGTGAGGGTGAGTTGGTTACATTAAAACCAGGTAAACAAAGATAAAGAAATGATACAAATATACGGGGCAACTCTTAATAAAAAAAAACAGCTGTCAAGCGCTTTGAAGGGTTTAGCGGGTTTAAATACTTTTCGAATGATTAACGTTTGCAACGAGTTAGGTATAGGGTTAGACTGCAAAGTTCTTGACGTATCACAATATCATGTATTAAAGTTATTAAGGTTTCTTGAAAACAACGAAATATTAGTGGAGTCTTCTTTAAAAAGAAGTAATCAACTTGCTGTTAAACGTTTGATTGACATTAAAAGTTATCGAGGTCTCAGGGTTGTTAGAAAAGCATTTTTTAAAAAGCTCTTTTGATAAAGAGACAAAATTTAGAACTAACAATTTTAAGTCAATAATTTAATGGTAGAATGTCCCACTCATAATGGGGTCGTTGTAGGTTCGAACCCTTCTTGACTTAATAGTTTATAAAGATACAAGATGCTAACACATAAAAAAACAGCAATAGTTCATGTTAAATCAACTGCTAACAACACAAAAATTTCAGTTACTGATTTAAAAGGTAACGTGCTTGTTGCTGGTTCTGGCGGTTCGACGGGTTTTAAAGGTCAAAAAAGGTCAACGTATTATGCAGCTCAAGCTATAACACATATCTTAGCTCAGAAAAGTTTTAAGCTTGGAGTAAGAAGTGTTGTGGTTCGTATCAATGGTTTCGGTGATGGCAGAGAGGCTTGTATCAAAAGTTTTTTGCTTGAGAGGTTAGAAATCTTAAAAATAGAAGATATAACAAAGATTGCTCATGGAGGCTGTAAAGTTCCAAAAAAGCGCAGAGTTTAAAAGTCAATTTATGTTTTTTTAAAGGAAGTGGCGGGGGTGGTGAAATTGGTAGACACGTCACCTTGAGGTGGTGGTAGAACAATCTATAAAGGTTCAAATCCTTTTCCCCGTAAAATAAAATGGCTAGATAACATAACGGTAATGTAAAAGACTGCAAATCTTTAAATAGTGGTTCAATTCCTCTTCTAGCTTGATAAAAAAACAGTAGATGTTATATTCACCTTTAGAACAATTTGAAATTGTGCCCCTGTTTTCATTTATCGTAGGAAGTAAGCTTGCTTTTACTAACTCCAGTTTATTTGTATTGTTAACTATTTTTGTTATTGCTTGTTTTTTTCATGTTTCAACATTTGAGAGTACACTGGCACCCAATAGATGGCAAACTACTTCGGAAATGATTTATGAGTTTGTTCAGGGGATGTTACATGAAGCTTTAGGAGGCAAAGGATCGCGATTTTTTCCGTTTATTTTCACTACTTTTGTTTTCATTTTTTTTGCTAATGTTCTTGGTATGGTCCCGTATACCTTCACAGTTACGAGTCATTTAATATTTACATTTGCTTTAGGTATGACCACTTTTGTTTCTTTAAATATTATAGGTTTTAAAATCCATGGTCTACATTTTTTTAGTTTATTTTTACCCCCCGGAGCGCCTTTAGCTTTGGCACCTTTATTAGTGCCAATTGAATTGATTTCGTATGTTTTTCGTGTCGTTGCTTTGGCTGTTCGACTTTTTGCTAACATGATGGCTGGCCATACTTTATTAAAAATCTTGGCAACATTCGCTTGGAAAATGATAGCAGCTGGTGGTGTTTTTTATATCATTCAGTTATTCCCGATGGTTGTTATCATTGCAATAACAGGTCTTGAGTTAGCAATCGCTTTTTTACAGGCTTATGTTTGGACTACGCTTGTTTGTTTGTACTTAAGTGACGCAATTAACTTGCATTAATATTAGTCAATTTGGTTAAATCAAAATTCGTATATTTTATTATAACATTATTGTTATATGTACTAATATGCTATAATAGTATAAGGGAATAGTTTAATTGGTAAAACATTAGTCTCCAAAGCTATCGTTCGAGGTTCAAGTCTTCGTTCCCTTGATTAGTACTAAATAATAAGATGTCAAATAAACTGGAGTTTGTTATATCAAAAATAGATGACTTATTAAATTGGGCTCGTAAAGGGTCTTTGTGGCCGATGACATTTGGTTTAGCTTGTTGCGCTGTTGAGATGATGCATGCCGGTGCCAGTAGATATGACTTTGATAGGTTTGGTATTATCTTCCGAGCAAGCCCGCGACAATCTGACGTTATGATCGTTGCTGGTACACTTACTAATAAGATGGCACCTGCTTTAAGAAAAGTCTATGACCAAATGCCTGAGCCCCGGTGGGTTTTGTCGATGGGTAGTTGTGCAAATGGTGGCGGTTATTATCATTATTCATATTCAGTTGTGCGTGGTTGCGACAGGATCGTACCTGTTGATATTTATATACCTGGTTGTCCCCCAACTTCTGAGGCTTTATTATACGGTATTCTCCAATTACAGAAAAAGATAAAAAGAAATCAAAGCATTAAAAAGTGGTTGATAAAATAAACTATGAGCAGTAACAATTTTAGCTTTACATCATTTTTAGAGGCTTTGCTAATTAACGAGACTAAAAGAATAACCAGTTGCTACTTGTTGAAAGGTGAGGTAACAATTGAAGTTGACATTTCAAATCTTAAGGCTGCTATTTTATTCTTAAAAGATCACGAAAGCTGTCTTTTTAAGGTTTTAATAGACATGTTTGTTGTTGATTATCAAAACAAAGAGAATAGGTTTGAGATCGTTTATCATTTATTAAGTATTAAATACAATTCACGGGTAAAGGTAAAAACTTTTGTCAATGAATTTACTCCTGTGCCTTCTATTGTTGATATCTATCAAGCGGCTAGTTGGTCTGAAAGAGAAGTTTGGGATATGCACGGTGTTTATATCGAACAGCACCCAGATTTAAGAAGAATACTAACAGATTACGGGTTCGAGGGTTACCCTTTACGAAAAGATTTCCCGTTGTCTGGTTATAATGAAGTTAGGTACGACGATAGTCAAAAACGAGTTATATACGAGCCTGTTGAATTAACTCAAGAGTTTCGGGTTTTTCAGTTTAATAGTCCATGGGAGAGCGATAAAAAAAATTAAAATACGTTACAAAAAATATTGATTTTTGGGCCCAGAGTTTCGTGTCAAAACCTTTGATTATTGTTATGGAGGTGATTTAAAACAACAAGGGGGTATTCATGTAATGTTTCCTTGTTGTTTTTTAAAAGAGCAATTATTAAATCATTTTATTACACCCTGTATTCAAATTAAAACTATAACTACTAAATGGCACTGGACATTTAAGTTTATAACTCAAATTTAAGAAGGGTTTAATTTTGGTAAGGGGAAAACTCTTAACCAAAATGTTAACGAATATGCTGGAAAACAGACAGCAAAACGTTGACTTATCCTAGTTTTACCAGTGGGGTTTGGACCGAAGAGTTTCGTAAAAAAGTATTAGACGCTTACTATGTGGGTAAGTTAAAGAATCAAACAGATATTGACGTTATGTTTCGTAACTATTATGTTAACTGTTAGGGCATGCTGGGCTGTAAAAGATTTACTTAAACGTGAATAGGCTTTTAGGAAGGGCGAGCAAGATTTAGTCGCAGGTTAATACGATTTATCGGAACGTGAAAAAGCTTTTACATAACGCAAAGAAGAAAGTTAGTTGCACTTGAAAAAGTTTTACCCGAGCAAAGAACAAACCAGCGCAGTGAAAGGTCTGCGTCGGGTAAAATAGAAATTTAAGGCTCGTTTGTTAAATTTTAAAGCTACCACTTGAGAGTAAAAGCAAATTTTTCGCCAATGTGTTTATTCTCGTGATTTAAATAGTCGTTATTTATTTATTAATTACAGTGTTTAGGTAAATACCTTACTAACATTTTGGTAGGGTCGTTAGAGACCCATAGTTCAGTTGGTTAGAACATATGCCTGATAAGCGTAAGGTCGATAGTTCAAGTCTATCTGGGTTTAATTTTAATGGGAGGTAATACACTTAGTATTTTTGATTAAAACAGTCGCTGGGATGTGGCCAAGTGGTAAGGCATTGGTTTTTGATACCAATATTCGAAGGTTCAAATCTTTCCATTCCAGTTTTATATTTGATACTTTGGGGGTATAGTTTAATAGGTTAAAGCATTAGCCTGTCGCGCTAAGGATTATGAGTTCAAATCTCATTACTCTCGAGATTTTATAATACTATTAAATGACGTTATATCTTTCACATTATACCAGTTTGCTTGCGTATTTTATGATTTCGTGCGTTTTATCGTCGATTTTTTTTATTTTATCTTATATTGTTGCCAGTCAAAATGGCGGGGTTAACAAGCTTTCAGCATATGAGTGCGGCTTTGACCCGTTTGACGATGCCAGAAGTACATTTGACGTTAGGTTTTACTTGGTTGCTATCTTATTTATCATATTTGATTTAGAGGTTGTCTTTTTATTTCCTTGGTGTGTCGTTATAAGCAGTTTACCTTTATTTGCCTTTTGGTCTATGTTTGTTTTTTTGTTTATATTAACAATCGGTTTTGTTTATGAGTGGAAGAAGGGTGCACTTGAATGGGAATAGCAAGGTTTAATAAAGATTTTATATATCATAGTTCTTTTGGTCATAAAATAAAATCAACTGATCCTAAGATTTTCTCTAATCTTCTTGGGTTTAGAAAAGGGGGTTCAATAATTAATATTGAAAAATGTAAAGAAGCATTATCTTTAATGAATCGTTTTGTGTGTGCTTTGTTTGATAAAAGAAAACCTAAAGTATTGTTTGTTAATTTTGATGAAGAATCTAATAAGTTAACTTTGTTATGTGCCTTGAGGGCCATACAACCTGTTTTGATAGACGGTTGGGCAAGTGGTACTTTAACAAATGTGGTATCAAAGAATAGAATAACTGCGATTTTTTTATTAAGTTCTAAAAAAACCTATTTTGTCATTGAAGAAGCTACTAAGTTAAACATTCCTGTTATTAGCTTTGTTGATACTGATTCTACTTTAAATAATGTTTCATTCCCTTTGTGGTTGAATGATAATTCAGTACAGTTGGATCATGTGCTAACATCAGTTTTGAGCGATATAATTATAAAAGCGACTTTAAATAAACACGCACTATCATATTTATAGAGGCTTTTGAAAGTTAACGATTAATTACTACTATACTATTCATTAAAATGTCACAGTTTATTAACCGTTGGCTTTTTTCAACAAATCATAAAGACATAGGTACTTTATATTTAATTTTTGCAGCTTTTTCAGGTGTCATCGGTACAACACTTTCTGTTTTAATTAGAATGGAGCTTGCCGGCCCTGGTGTTCAGGTTTTGGGAGGTAATAACCAGTTATATAATGTAATTGTTACTGGTCATGCTTTTATTATGATCTTTTTTATGGTTATGCCGGCATTAATAGGCGGTTACGGTAATTATATTGTGCCTATTATGATAGGTGCACCTGATATGGCTTTTCCAAGAATGAATAACATAAGTTTTTGGTTGTTACCGCCGGCTCTTATTTTATTATTAAGCTCCACTTTAGTTGAGGTTGGTGCTGGTACAGGTTGGACAGTTTATCCACCATTGAGTAGTATTTCTGGTCATCCAGGTGGTGCGGTAGATTTGGCCATTTTTAGTTTACATGTTTCTGGTGCTTCTTCAATACTCGGCTCAGTAAATTTTATTACAACTATATTTAATATGCGTTGTCCGGGTATGACAATGCACAGGGTTCCGTTATTTGTGTGGGCTGTTTTAATTACGACATTTTTATTGTTACTATCATTGCCTGTATTAGCAGGTTGTATCACTATGTTACTATGTGATAGGAATTTTAATACAACTTTCTTCGATCCTGCAGGTGGTGGGGATCCAATCTTATATCAGCATTTATTTTGGTTCTTCGGTCACCCTGAAGTATACATTTTGATTCTTCCAGCTTTTGGTATTGTAAGTCAAGTTGTTTCCACTTTTTCGAGAAAGCCGGTATTTGGCTACGTTGGGATGATTTACGCAATGTTAAGTATCGGTTTATTGGGGTTTATCGTTTGGGCTCATCATATGTACACAGTCGGTATGGATGTTGATACTAGAGCTTACTTTACTGTTGCTACTCTTATTATAGCTGTACCTACGGGGATTAAAATATTTAGTTGGATAGCAACTATGTGGGGCGGTTCTATTCATTTAAAAACACCAATGCTTTTTGCAATCGGCTTCATTTTTTTATTTACTATTGGTGGGTTAACTGGAATTGCCTTATCAAATGCCGGTTTAGGTGTGGCATTTCACGATACTTATTATGTGGTTGCGCATTTTCATTATGTATTGTCAATGGGGGCTGTTTTTGGTATGTTTGCCGCATTTTATTATTGGGTTGGGAAGATGACTGGTTTTCAATATCCAGAAAATCTCGGTGTAATTCATTTTTGGACTACATTCGTTGGTGTTAATATAACGTTTTTCCCTCAACATTTTTTAGGTTTGTCGGGTATGCCAAGAAGGATCCCTGACTATCCAGATGCTTACGCTGGGTGGAACTATTTGTCATCGTTTGGTAGTTATGTATCAGTATTTGCGATTGTCATCTTTTTTATTGTTTGTTATGAAACTTTAACAAACTTGGAGGCGTGCCCTGTTAATCCTTGGTCGTTTGGGTTACAGAGCGATTCGAAATATGAATTAACGCTGGAGTGGGTAGTTGGCTCGCCACCTGGATTTCATAGTTTTGATGAGTTACCGTTAATTAAGGATACAACAATCTCTAAAATTAAGGCTTAATAATATAAAGTTTAACTGTTTTAAAAATTTTCATAGAAAATCAAACAAATCAATCTGTTTAGTTTTTATTTTATATCAAATTATGGCATCTTCAAGTATAAGGATTTTAAATAGACCGATTGTTAACATTTTAAATGATCACCTTATAGACTACCCAACACCAATTAATATCAACTATTTGTGGAACTTTGGTTCTTTAGCGGGTATTTTTTTAGGCATTCAAATTGTTTCCGGTATCTTTTTGGCTATGCATTATACACCTCACGTTGACTTAGCGTTTTTAAGCGTTGAGCACATAATGCGTGACGTAAATAATGGTTGGTTGGTTCGTTATTTGCATGCTAACGGTGCCAGCATGTTTTTTTTGGTGGTTTATATTCATGTGGGCAGAGGTATATACTATGGTTCTTATCAAAAACCTCGAGAGTTTGTATGGATGGTTGGTGTCGTTGTATTAATTTTAATGATGGCTACAGCTTTTATGGGTTATGTTTTGCCTTGGGGTCAAATGAGTTTTTGGGCTGCTACAGTAATAACAAATCTCTTCTCTGCTTTTCCTATTGTCGGCGAGCCTATTGTAGCTTGGTTGTGGGGTGGGTTTTCTGTTGATAATGCTACATTAAATCGTTTTTTTAGTTTTCATTACTTGTTACCTTTTTTAATAGCCGGTGCTGTCATTGTTCACATTGCAGTCTTGCATCAACAAGGTTCAAACAATCCGTTGGGTGTTAATGGTAATGTTGATAAGATTCCTTTTTACCCTTATCTAATTTTTAAAGATCTGTTTAGTTGGGTGCTGTTTTTTGTCTTTTATCTATTTTTCGTTTGTTTTGCGCCTAACTATTTAGGGCATACTGATAATTATATAGAAGCAAATGCAATGATAACCCCTGCCCACATCGTTCCTGAGTGGTATTTTCTACCGTTTTACGCTATTTTAAGATCTATTCCTCACAAGCTCGGGGGTGTTATCGCAATGTTTGCTGCTTTATTGATACTTTTATTACTACCTTATACTGGAACCTCTGAATTAAGAAGTTCTTCGTTTCGTCCTTTACATAGAATGATTTTTTGGCTTTTAGTATTAGACTATCTTATATTAGGATGGATAGGTGGTTGTGCACCAGAGTCACCTTATTTAGAAGTCGGTCAAGTTGCAACTATATTTTATTTTTCCTATTTTTTGTTTTTATTACCTTTGCTTGGAATTTTTGAAGCTTATTTACTATCTTACTCAATTGATAAGAAATAAGTTGTTTCGTTAACGCACTCTTTACATTTTCACTTTTTTTAGTGTGTTTTATATGTTATTAAGTCTGTTCGTTAATGATGTTCAAATATCCGTTGATTCTCGTATATCTGTTTTACAAGCTTGTGAGATGGCTGGTTTTGTTATCCCAAGGTTTTGTTATCATGAAAGACTTTCCGTAGCAGGTAATTGTAGAATGTGTTTGGTTGAAATTGAGAAAGCACCCAAATTGACTGCTTCTTGCGCTGTTCCGTTAATACCTGGGATGAGGATTAAAACTAACAGCCCGGCTGTTAGAAAAGCCCGGGAAGGCGTGCTTGAGTTTTTGTTAATAAACCACCCACTTGATTGCCCTATTTGTGATCAAGGTGGTGAGTGTGATTTGCAAGATCAAGTTATGGTTTATGGAAGTGATCGTGGGAGGTTTAGAGAATATAAACGTGCAATTGAAGATAAGAATTGTGGCCCTATTGTTAAAACTATTATGACTCGGTGTATTCAATGTACGCGTTGTATTCGGTTTGCAAATGAAATAGCAGGCGTTTCAGACCTTGGTACTTCTGGGAGAGGTAATCAAATTGAAATTGGTACTTACGTTGATAAATTACTGAAGTCTGAATTTTCAGGTAATTTAATAGATTTATGTCCTGTTGGGGCTCTTACCTCAAAACCTTATGCTTTTGCAGCGCGCTCGTGGGAATTAAAGAGTATAGAATCTATTGATACATTAGATGCTGTTTGTAGTAATATTAGGGTAGACGTACGTGGGTATGAGGTTTTGCGCGTTTTACCAAGCACAAATGAAGAGTTGAATGAAAGTTGGCTAAATGACAAGTCACGCTTCAGTTTTGATGGGTTAAAAAGACAACGTCTTTGTGACCCTTTATTGAAAAGAGACGGCGGTTTTGCTCAAATTTCTTGGTTGGAAGCGTTCAATATAATAAATGATAGGCTAAAAACTTCAAAACTTCAAATCAACGGGTTAGTTGGTCCACAAGCGGATTTAGAGTCTTCTTTTATGTTAAAAATATTGTTAAGTTCTTTCGGTAAAGCTAATATTCTTAATAACGATTACAATATGTTCGAGCATACCGACTTTGAATCTTCATACAAGTTTAATTCAAAAATCAAAGGTATTGAGAGCTGTGACGTTTGCGTTTTGGTTGGTGTAGACCCAAGAAAAGAAGCTTCTATTCTGAATTTAAAGTTACGAAAACACTACGTAAATAGTAATTTCAAAGTTGCTAACTTTGGCTCAGTTTTAAATTTGACGTTTCCCTGTCTACATTTGGGGTCCAGCTCTATTGATATTTTAAAATTTACGAAAGGCCAGCACCCTTTTTGTGAAACTTTTAAAAAAGCAACGCGACCATGTGTCATTTTTGGTAGCTCATTTTTTAAAATTTTAAATGAAGAATCAGCTCGTTTAATTATTACTTTCATATCCAAGAATACGCGTATCCTATATAAAGATTATTTTGGTTTTAATTTTTTAAGCTTTCAAGCTAGTCAAGTTGGTTCTTTTGATCTTGGTTTAAGTACTAATAACATTTATTCAAAACCTACATTGATCTACGCTGTAGGCGACGCCATTATACCAAGTAATGTTAGCAAAACCGCTTTTATTGTATATCAAGGTCATCAAGGTAATTTAAATGCATTAAAAGCCGACTTAATCTTACCTGGTTCAGCCTATACAGAAAAGGATTGTATTTTCATAAATACTGAAGGTAGGGCTCAAAAAACACAAAAAATAGTACGCTCGCCGGGTAAATCAAAAAATGATATAAGCATATTATCGGCATTAATCAATTTTGTAAGCAAAAAAAAAATTGTTGTAAATTTAAAACTTTTAGAGATTGAGCATTACAATGTTGTTTTTAACACCTTTTTTACTAATTGTCAGACACCTGTTAACGGCATATTCAAAAACAGTATTATTATTTCGTCTAAGCTTAATAACTTTTATTTGTCTGATCCTATAAGTAAAGCT
The DNA here is from genome assembly GCA_044368255.1 of Flavobacteriales bacterium. Taxonomy (GTDB): domain Bacteria; phylum Bacteroidota; class Bacteroidia; order Flavobacteriales_D; family UBA2798; genus CAMBFX01. Next base: position 1,181 of record JBIPLT010000367.1, on the reverse strand, counting down.
TCTCCAACCATGGCGAAGTGCTCAAAACAGCTTTTATCTAAAGACAGTCTTTTGATATAAGTTTTAATGCTTTCGTTTTAAAAAGCGGTTATAAATATTTTGTAGGTATTAATCTTTGATAAAAGAGTTTGATCTTGGCTCAGAATGAACGCTATCTATTTGCGTAACACATGCTAGTTCAACGCGTCAATGTACGAGTAGCGTCCAGGTGAGTAAAGCAAAAGAATCTACCTTATAGTTTGGTTAAATCCCTTATAGAAAAAGACTAAGTCGCTATAAAATGAGCTTTTGTAGGATTAGGTAGTTGGTAGGATAAAAGCTCACCAAGCCGATGATCCTTTATTGGTCTTAGCGGATGTACAATCACACTAGAAATGAGAAAGGTCTAGTCATCGAACAGGTGGCAGCAGTGAGGAATTTTGAACAATGAGCGAAAGCTTGATTCAGCGATATAGAGTGAATGATTGAAAGCTATTTGGTTGTAAAGTTCTTTTGCTAAAAATGATTTGACTATTTAGAGAATAAGCCCTGACTAATTTCGTGCCAGCAGTCGCGGTGATACGAAAAGGGCTAGTGTTATTCAGAATGATTGGGTGTAAAGGGTGCGTAGGCTGTAACCACAGTTAATTCTTAAATCTTAGTAGCAATTACTAAGTCAAGTTTTAATAACAAGTTACTTGAGTAAAATACGAGTTTGTAGAATTGCAAGTGGAGGAATAAAATCCAAAGATTTTTGCAGGAATATCGAAAGTGAAAGCAACAAACTAGTTTTATACTGACGCTGATTCACGAAAGTTTAGGTAGCGACCAGGATTAGAGACCCTGTTAGTCTAAACTGTAAACGATGAGCACTCATTTTTGGGGTTAAAATCTCAGAAGTTTAGCTAACGCGTTAAGTGCTCCACCTGAGAAGTACAGTGGCAACATTGAAACTCAAAAGAATTGACGGGGATTTATACGATTCTTGGAACATGCGATTTAATGCGTCAATACTCGTCAAACCTTACCAACTTTTGAATCTTTTATATTCTAATGAAGCAAATCATTATGTTAAAAATGACAGGTGCTGCATGGCTGTTGTCAGCTCGTGTTTTGAGATGTTAGGTTAAGTCCAGTAACGAGCGAAACCCTTGTTCTTTATTACAAAGCATACTTTGATGAGTTAAATTAATTAAACTATA
>JBIPLT010000072.1:0-12441 GCA_044368255.1 Flavobacteriales bacterium | reverse complement strand
TGGGATACCTCTACTTTTGATTTAATAAAATCAATTCCGGCTCACAACTATGCCATTTATAAAATTGCTTTTCATCCCACCCAAACTATTTTTGTGAGTGCTTCTCGTGATAAAAACATTAAAATTTGGAATGCCGAAACATTAGAAGTGATTCAACGATTAGATGCAAAAAACTTTAATGGACATAAAGCCTCGGTTAATAATTTATTCTATACAAAAAACGGAGATCAATTAGTCTCCGTTAGTGATGATCGTTCGATGATCATTTGGGAATAGTATTAAAATTATTTCATTTTGTCATTCTGAGCGGAGTCGAAGAATTATTTATAACTAACCTTTACATTTGTTACTGCATTTTGAGGCGTGCAAACCGAACATGTAGCGGGTGCCGATTTATATTTTGCATTTTCTTTAGTCTTTTTAATTAATCCATCCCAATCTGCCGTATCACTGCTCAAATAACTAATTTCTTCATGGAAAGCGGAAAGAAAACTAGCCGTAAAAAAACCACCATTCACATCATTACTCCAAGAAACTTCACCCGGACTTGCCGCAGTAACAATTAATGACCCTGTTGATTTAATGAATAGTTTTTCTAATTTTTCTTGCTTGAAATTTGGATTAGATCGTGAGGCAAGAAAAGTTGATGATGTTCTTTGGTTAATTCCCACGTTCGAATTACAACAATCACCAAAAACAACACTCAATCTGGCTCCTTTAGCCTTTAAAGAATTATAAATGGCATCCAGAGAAAGGGCATTTTCTTCGCCTATTTTTTGATACACATTGTATCTCATATCTAACATGGGATAATCATTGGTTTGATCTGCCCAACGAAATCCGTGGCCCGTATAAACGAAAAACACGACATCATTTGTTCCAACACTCATATTTTTTAATGCTTCATTCACTTTTGATTTAGTGAAATTTTTTCCGTCAATAATATAGGGTTTGAAAGTAATTCCTAATGCTTCGGCTACACCTTCAAATTCACTTACGTAATTTCTTTTATCTACGTCACAACTTTTACCAATATCTCCAATTTCGGTATTGGCAACAATCATAAAGTGAAAAGTTACATCGTTTGAACTGGTATTAGAATTAGTTACTGCATTATTTTCATTGGTATACTCTTCATAATTATAATCATCATAATGATATTCGTCAGTTTGTAGCGTATGTTCTTCTTTATTTCCAACCATGGATACGAACGATAGATAATCTGCTTCATCCGAATAGTAGAATTGATGAATATATTCTTCAGTTAATGTAGAAGCATCTAATTCTGTATAGGAAATTACTTGACGAAAACTTTCTTCAGCGAAGTTGGGGTCTGAAGTAACATAAGGTAAATCATAAACCCCATCGTCACCCCAAAGCCAAACAAAAGTATCGGGGTCATAACTTGCGCCGTCTGGTCCTAAAATAAAAGCAGCATCAGCGCCAAGAAAAACCGTATAATTTGAATCGTCATTTTTTCCTGTAACAGCCGTATATTTTACATTCACCACATTGTATTTTCCATTCGGGTCGGTATAAGCAACGCGCATATAGGCATCACTTTCACTCCAGTAAACCATAAAACCTAAATAAGATTGACCAGAGGCATCATCAAATTTGAATTCATAAATGGATTGAGCAAAACTTCCAAAAGGACTGATCAAAGCTAAAAGAAGGAGTAATTTTTTAATCATAGTAATTTTTTCTAGTGGATTGATTGAGCGCTTCGCGGTTAATCAGGTTGCTTAATTTAAACTTAGCATTCAGGTATCTAAATTATAAAAAGTTTCGTTTTATTGACACACAATTATTCTGCCATAAAAAAAGGGCTAGATTTCTCCACCCTTTAATTAATAGAATCAATTATATTTTACCAGATTTTACAAATCTTATCAACTGGTCTGCGCATTTTATCGCCTTCTTTAACATCAAATGCTTCAAAGAATTCAGGCATATTCGACAAAGGTCCAATAACACGATACATTCCTGGTGAATGTGGATTTGTCATTACTTGCATTTTCATGGCTTTATCAGTCATGTTTTCTCTCCAAATTTGGGCAAAAGAAATAAAGAATCTTTGCTCGGAGGTAAAGCCATTGATATTATTTTCTTTTTTACCAATCAAAGATCTTTTGTAGGCATAATAGGCAACCGTCAAACCGCCTAAATCAGCGATATTTTCACCTAAAGTTAATTCACCAATAACATTTAATCCCGGAAGTGGTTCAAACTCGTTGAAATGGTCAACTAGTTTTTTAGCACGCTCATTAAATTTTGTTTTGTCTTCTGCTGTCCACCACTCAGCCATCGTCCCAGTATGATCAAACATGGCGCCTTGGTCATCAAAACCATGGGTAAATTCATGACCAATTACTGCTCCCATTCGGGCATAATTAACAGCATCTTCTTTTGTAACATCAAAGAAAGGCGGCTGCATAATTCCTGCTGGAAAAACGATTTCATTCCATAGCGGATTATAATAAGCATTAACAATATGAGGAGCCATTAACCACTCACTTCTGTCAATTGGTTTTCCAATTTTTGCGTAATTTTTTTTGGTGGTAAAATCGTTACAAGCAAAGAAATTTTCTACATACGATTCGCGTCTAATTTTTAATGAAGAATAATCGGTCCAAGAATCTGGGAAGCCAATTTTGCTTACGAATGATTCTAATTTCAAAAGTGCTTTTTTCTTAGTTTCATCACTCATCCAATCCAACTGATCTAATCTTCCTTTGAAAGCTTCTTTAATATTATCAAGCATTTCATTTACTTTTTTCTTACTGTCTTGGCTAAATGTTCTATCAACAAATGCATGTCCTAAAGCTTCGTTAATAGCTAAATTTCCCATCGTATTTACAGCGCGTTCCCATCTAGGTTTCATTTTTTTTGTGCCACGTAAAATGGTGTTATTAAAATAAAACATTTGTTTTTCCATCTTATCAGTAAGTTTGGAAGAAGTGCTTTGTAATAAATGCCAACGAATATATTCTTTCCAATCCTCTAGTTTTACGGTTTTAGTCATGGATTCCATTTTAGCCATAAAATCAGTTTGACTAATAATTACCGTATCTGGCATTTTGGTCATTCCTTGAGAGTTAAAATAAACTTCCCAATTAAAGGATGGATTTTTCTTTTTTAAATCTGAAAATGACCATAAATTATATTGTTTTTCGATATCACGCATTTGAACAGGATCCATTGCTGCAGAGGCTAATTCTGTTTCTATATTTAATACGATTTCTGCAGTGGCATTTGCCTTTTTATCATCATATCCAATTTCTTGAAATAAAAGAGAAACATGTTTTTTAAATTCTGTTCTTATGGCAACTGAGCTGGAATCTGTTTTGGTGTAAAAATCCTTGGTGGGCAACGACATTCCCCCTTGCCCAATATAAATCATGTTTCGAGTATTGTTTTTTAAATCTTGATCGACGGAAACATCAAATAAAAACCTTACACCTTTAGCATGTAAATCTCCCGAAATATCAGCTAATTTTTTAATGTCTTTTAATCCCAAAATTTTATCTAAATGAGGTTTCAAGGGAGTTACTCCAGCTTTATTTCTAGTGGTAGAATCCATGATGGAATAATACATATCTCCAATCAATTGATTAACGGTTCCAGGTTCGTTTTTCATTTTAGAAGCATCTGTTAGAATTTCTAAAAGTCTATCGTTGTTGTTTTTTAATAACGTACTAAAATTTGTCCAACGATCTTCAGTCGAAGGAACAGGATTTTCTTTCATCCAAATTCCATTGGCATAATTATAGAAATCAACTTTTGGGTCAACGCTTGGGTCCATGAATTGAAAATCGACACTTTCTTTAACCGAATTATAAGAATATTCAGGTTCTACATTTACCGTTGCAACCACGTCAGGTTTAACAACATTATTGGTGTTAGTAGTGATTTCTGGTTTAGAACTATCTGACTTTCCAGATTTACATTGTGAAGCTGTAAATGCAACAATGAGTACTAAAAAATGTAATTGATTTCTTTTCATAGGTTTAATTTCAGGCTGCTAATATAAAGCAATACCCCATGATTTAGATTAATTTTTTTTGAACGGTAAATAAAAAGCCCACCAGTTATTGGTGTGTTTGATATTGTGCGGAAAATAGGTTTGCTTCAGTATCAATAACTTGATTTGAGCACTGAGTTCATTGTTGATATCCTTCAGCTGAAAAATATAAACGCCTAAGTTCTGATGACTGAATACAGCAGCATGAAATAATTACCATAAATAATTATTTGAATCTGTAAATCTTCCCTCTTTTTTTTTTATCAAAAAAGGCGTCACAATGAGGTATAAAATTTAGGAAATTAGTACAAATCTTTTAAATAGTGAATTTCATAATAAGCTTTTCAGCATATCGTAACAATTTTAGGTCACTTTACAGTATATTTGACGTCTTTCATACGAATCAAACTAATTTGCTATGTTGAAAAATACAATTTTACTTGTTCTAGGATTATTCCTTGCAGTCAACGGACATTCAAAAATTCTTATTGTAAATAATTTAGCTGATTCTGGCCCTGGTTCCTTGAGGGGTCAAATTGTCTCAGCTTTGCCTAATGATACATTTCTAATTAATACCAAGGGGACACTTGTTTTAACTGTTTCTTCAATCTTGATGGATAAGGCACTTACTATTCAAGAGTCCGTTGCTTCTCCTTTTACGATTGATGTTAATGATCAATATTTAGATTTAACTATGACTGGTTTATCTATTGGAGATATTCTTACAGCAACAGCTACTAAAATTGTTTCAACAAATGATGAATCGAGTGAGTTTATAGATACCATCCTGGTGCGTGCTCCTTATCTTGTGTCAATTATTGATTCTACCGATGCTTTATGTAATGGAAATGCTAATGGAAGATTAGAAGTTTCAGTTTCGGGTGGAAATTATCCACCATATAGTTACCAATGGTATTTGGTAGGTTCTGGTCCAATTGCCGGAGCAAATTCAAATGTTTATTTTGCAGGTACTGGCACCTATACTTGTGAGGTAACAGATGCCGTTTCAGCTGTTGTCTTTTCAGATACAGCAACAATTGCTGAACCACCACTTCTCACAGTAACATCAACCCTGAATAATACGCTTTGTAATTTATCTTGTGATGGATTAATTGTGTTGAGTGTAACAGGTGGTACACCGCCTTATCAATATAGTATTGACAATGGAAGTTTTTATCAAAGCTCTACCACATTCTTAAGTTTATGTGCTAATACGTATCAAATTGTAGTGAAAGACGCAAATGGTTGTTTAACTACTAGTAATAATGTAATCGTAAATTCTCCACCTGCCATTTCAATTTCATCCAATTTTACTCCCGAAACTTGTAGTGGTTTAAATGATGGAACGATTTCGGTTTCTCCAAATGGAGGAACAGGTCCTTATAACTTTAGAATTGATGCTGGTGTTTATGGCCCTGGAACTTTTTTTGGAGGTCTTTCACCTGGAAATCATATTGTGGATATTTTAGATATTAATGGTTGTACAAGTAATATTGGGGTAAATATTCTTGCTGGAAATTTGGTCACTGCAAATTTTAGTGTTTCATCTACAAACGCATGTCAAAATAATTTTGATTTTAATTTTACCGATCTTTCAACTAACTCCTCTTCTTTAATCACTGCATTGAATTGGTCATTTCCCTCCGCATCTCCATCGTCAGCTACAATTTCAAATGTATCTGGAGTTGCGTTTTTTAATTCAGGAGTAAATAACGTCACGTTAACTGTTACAGCAGCGGATGGTTGTATTGGTACAGTTGTTTTACCAGTGTCTGTAAATCCAGAACCAGTAATGAGTTTGGCTTCACCAGTAAATGCTTGTTCAGGTTCGGCTCCCTTTGATATGAATACAAATTTTAATCCTTCTATATCAGGTGGAGTATGGTCAGGTGTTGGTGTTACAGGAGTTAATTTTAATCCTATTTCAACAGGTGTTGGAACATTCGATGTGATTTATACCACTTCTGTTGGATGCGATGATACTATAACAATAAATGTTCAAGCAGCACCTAATCCTACCATCACTGGATTAAACTCTGCTTATTGTATTACTGATTCAGCATTCATTCCAACAGGTTCTCCAGCTGGAGGAATTTGGTCGGTTGATGGTGCTCCATTTACAACAATTACCACCATTGACCCTTCTACTTTTAGTTCAGGAACACATTCTTTGAGTTATCAATTTACTGATGGAGTTACCGGATGTGCGGGAACAACAACACCTAATCTTTTTGTGATAAGTCAAGTTCCATTAGACCCCATTGCAGTTTTAAATACTAATCAATCAATTTGTGGTGGAGGCAGTTTAGTTTTAACGGTTTCAAATCCAAATACTGCAGGAACAACTATTCAATGGTATTCGGATGCAGCATTAACCATAAATGTGGGCTCAACTTTTAACTTTACAACCCCTGTTTTAACTAGCTCAATAATTTATTATGCAGTTGCACAAAATACAGGTTGTAAAAGTAATCCTGTAATTTTTACCATCACTGTTAATAATCCACAAGTATCGGCAGGTGCTGATTTAACCATTTGCCCAGGCACAACTGCACAATTAAATTTAACTTCTGCTTCAGGTGTTATTTCGTGGTCTCCAGGAATTTCATTGAGTGATTCAACTATTCAAAATCCAATTGCAACACCCAACGTAAATACCACCTATTATGTAACTGTTACAAGTGGACCATGTTCATCATCAGATTCTGTGAATGTAATTATAGACGGTAGTAATCCTGATTGCGGAATTGTTCCTTCCTACAATGCATTTAGCCCAGACAATGATGGAGTAAATGACACTTGGATTATTGATGCTATTATTGCTCATCCAGATAATGTGGTAACTATTTATAATCGTTGGGGAGATAAATTAGTTTCATTGGATGATTATGATAATGTGAATGTAGTTTGGGATGGAAATTACAAAGGGGAAATTTTACCGTCAGGAACTTATTTCTATGTAGTAGAATATTTAGATATACAAATGCAAGTGAGTGGTTGGTTACAATTAACTCGATAAAATATATATAATGAAAAGAAAATTAATATATCTGTTTTTAGGGTTAATTTCATTCACAGAATGTTTCTCCCAACAAGATGCATTGTATAGCCAATACATGTTTAATCCATTTATGATTAATCCTGCTTATGCTGGCTCAAGAGATGCCACCAGTGCAGTATTATTGTTTCGTGAACAATGGCTAGGAATTGATGGTGCTCCTTCCACACAAACTTTTAGTATGCATTCTCCATTTGCAAAAAATAATATGGCTTTGGGATTGAATATTTCTAATGATAGAATTGGTCCTACTAGAAATACGGGTGGATTTTTGACTTATGCATATCACTTAAAATTATCACAAGGGAAATTGGCGTTTGCTTTGCGTGGAGGTATTTACAATTCTCGTCTCGATCAAAGCTTATTAAATTATCAAGATCAAACAGATCATTTTATTGGAGCATCTTCTATCAATGCCATCGCTCCAAGTTTTGATTTTGGAACGTATTATTACACCAATAAATTTTATATAGGATTTTCGGCAACACATTTGACTCAAAATAAATTTTTATATGAAGGATTGCCAGAAGGCTCTAACTTTTTATTAAAACGACATTATATGGTTGCCACTGGTTATGCTTGGGAAATGTCGAAAAATGTGGTTTTTAAACCATCGGTTTTAGTAAAATACGTGGAGAATGCACCAGTAAACATTGATGTTAACGCAAGTGTTTTATTGAAAAAAGTTTTCTGGCTTGGCCTTTCCTATAGAAGTGCGGGATCATTAGTGTTCATCACTGAATTTAATATTACGCAATTTCTTCGAGTTGGATATTCTTATGATTTAGTAACGTCTAATTTGAAAAGATTTAGTGGTGCCACTCATGAATTATTTGTTGGATTTGATTTTAATTTGCGAAAAGTGAAATCTATTTCTCCAAGATATCTTTAAATTAAAAATAATAATACAAAATCGATTGCAGATGTTTTTAAAGTATAGTTTGATTTTTGTTTTTTTAATTTCAGAGATGGTTGCTCATTCGCAAGAAAGCGTGAAAGCCAAGGTGAATAAAAAAATAGATATTACGTATATCATAAAAAAGATTTCAGTAGTAAATTCTGAAAGTGCTGAATTTTGTCCTTCTTTGAATAAGGATCAGTTAGTTTTTGTTTCTGATCGTAATTTTGATTTAATTAATGTAGGTGAAAATAGTTGGAAGAAAAATAAATATGTTAACCTGTATACTTCATCGATTACTATTCCCGCTCAGGACTCTATCATTTTTTCGAAACCAGTAATAATGGGAGATAATTTTCATTCTATTAATCATATTGGACCTGTTAGTTTTTCTTCTGATGGAAAAGAAGCTTTTTTATCGCAAGATGAAAGAAAATATGGACGCATTAATAAACCACATTTATACATTATTAAAAACGAAAATGGAAAATGGTCGGACAAAAAATTATTGCCCTTTGTGAAGGACGATTATATTTATTCTCATCCTGCATGGAGTGAAGAGGGGCAAACATTGTATTTTGTTTCTGATTTACCTGGTGGTCAAGGTGGAAAGGATATTTTTTATTCTAAACGAAATGGGGATACTTGGACCGAACCAATTGCATTGGGTAAAGAAGTAAACTCCAATATGGATGAACTTTTTCCGTATTTTAGAAATAATGTATTGTATTTTTCTACTAATGGTAGGCAAACCATGGGTGGACTTGATTTATATAAATCTGAAGTAACTAACTCTGGAAACTGGAAAGAGGCAGTAAGTTTAGGAGCCACAATTAATTCAGCTGATGATGATTTTGGTTTTATGCTGGATAATGAACAACGAGGTGGATTTTTTGCTTCCAATCGTGGTGGTGGAGTGGGTGATGATGACATCTATTATTTTAAAGTAATTGAAACGGTTTCCATGATTTCTCAAGATATCGAAGGTAAATTTGCCTACAAAAAATTGAATGGTGGCGTTCCTCAAGGAATGGAGGTGATGTTATATGAAGATAATGGTGAATTTATAGTTAAATCGGTTACAGATAAAGATGGTTATTTCCGTTTTCAAAATCTCCCTTTAGATAAAGATTTTACGATTAAAACTGCTGAAAATGGAATTACACTTTTATTAACCATTTTAGATAGCAATGGTGAGCCGACAGCCTTTTTATTGAGTGATAAGACGGGTGTTTTTGTTTACAAAAAATTGAGCTCGGATTATACTGGTACACTTTCTTTAATGCAAGTAGAGGATTCTGAAATGGGTAAATCAGGAAAAATTTCTGGACAATTTGTATATGAGAAATTAGCTATGGGAAATGCTTTTGGATTAAATGTTTATTTAATAGATGACCAAGGAAATATTATTCAAAAAACATTAACCGATACCAATGGAAATTTTGAATTTAGGAATCTACCAATCGGGTCCAATTATATTATTAAAACTGATAACAATAATGATGAAACTATATTATTCATTTTTAATAAAGAAAATGAAGTGGTGGCTCAAATGAGAATGGATGAAAATGGCGAATTTATTTATAGAAAATTAAATCCGAACTATGCTCATATTTCATTGATGGAAGAAAAAGATGCTGAAATGTTAGCGCCAAAATCAAATAATATTGAAGGTAATTTTAATTATAAAAGTTTAAAAGGTTCACCTGCGGATATGCAATTTCAAATTTTCAATGATAAAAACGAAATTTTTTATATAGGAATGACCGATAAGAAGGGCGGTTTTTTTGTAACTGGATTACCTATTTCTGAAGCTTATTTATTTAGAATTGCTACCGAAGACCCCAATTTTTCAAAAGACATGGAATTGGTTTTAACTTCACGAACGAATGTAAAAATGGCAACCTTGATTAAAGATGAAAATGGAAATTTTGTATACAAACCATTAAAAACTGGTGAAACCTCATTATCTACAATGAATAACTCTGATTTTACTCTTGCCACTAAAGGAATCACGATTTATTTCGATTATAATAGTTCGTTATTAAATGCTGAAAATAAAAAGGTTTTAAATGACTTGATAGAAAAAATGAACAATGATATTCAATTGAAATTATCCATTAGCACACATGCCGATGCTCGTGCAGAAGAATGGTACAATGATGCGTTGAGTAAAAAGCGACTTAATTCCATTAAAAGATACATGTCAGAAAATGGTATTTCTTCTGCTAAGATTACTGGTAATAGTTATGGCGAAAAGCAATTGATTAATAAATGTAACGATGAGGTAGAATGTTCAGACGAAGAACATCGATTAAATCGAAGAGCAGAATTATCTCTCTCTAAATAATTATCTAAGCGCTGTTTTATTGAAAATCAAATAACCAAAATTGAATAGAAAATAGAAAGGTTGTTCTTGATTATGATAATAATTTAAACTCAAACTAACAGGCCCAACTGGTGAATGAAAAATAGTGGAAAGCGAAGCGATATAAAATTGCTTTTCAAAATATTCAGAAAATACCGCTTGATTAAATTCGTTGGATTGAATACTCAAGACTGGTTGAAAAATATAACCTTCGGTTCGAATATCAAAATTCTTTTTGAAATTAAAAATCATTTGCAACCCTCCCGATAAATATTGAAATGCTCTAAAATCAGGTAAAAAAATACTTTTTAAGTGAGGAACTGGGGTATAGGCAGGTGCTGATAAAACCGTGCCGATATAGTTAGAATATAAATCTTGGAAGGAGAACACTGCTTCTGTATGAAAGCCAAATTTAAAATTTCCTTTTCTTTTGAAATAATTTTGATACTCTAATTTTAAAACTGGGAAAGAATGAAAATTTTCATTGGTATCACGAAGTAGAACCTGGAATAGAAATTTCGAGTGTGTAATTGTATTTTGCACCGAGGTAAAGATAGGTGCCTTCACTGGCAAATTGTTTTCGGTTTAATGTGCTTCGTTCAAAATAAAATCCTCCCGAAGAAGCAAATACTTGAGTTACATCAGAAGTATCTATGGAGAGAAAATTTTCTACTTGATAATATTTGTCTGTTAAATCAGCATAACGTCCGAAGATAATTAGTCTACTTCTGTTTTTAATAGGGAAACCTAAACTACCCGAAAGGTATTGTTCTTCTTGAATAATATAAGAAGGTTTAATATCTTCAAAAAACGTAGCGAAACTTCTATAAAAATCCCAACGATGCAAAACAAATTCAGATTCTATATAAAAAGGTATTCGTGATGCTGGTTCAAATCTTGCCGCAATTCTCCCAGAAGAATATAGTTTACCAAATGAAGAAGTAGCGGAAATCGTCCAGGCAGATTTTCTAAGTATATGATAATTTAAACCAATGAATCCCGAATTGATAGGTTGCGAGGAGAAATTACCACCAAAATAAGCTTCAAACTCTTTATCTTTTTTTATTTCAAGATTTAAATCGAATGATTTTGTAATGGGATTGTAGTGGGAGTGAGGATAAATAAATGCAATTCGTTCATCATTGTAGATGCGAAAATATTTTGGTTTTAATTCCGACATAGAAATGGAACTATCTTTTTTGTCGATAATTGTTTTTCGCACAAATTTACTTTGTCGAGCATTTAAACCTGTTATGGTTATATTGGTGAATTCTACAGTTGGAAATCGACTTGTAAATACTTTTCTTTTTTTCTGAATTTCTTCTTTAGTTGATTTTCTTGTTACTATTTTGCGAATAGAATCCATGTTAGCGATAGTGATTTCATATCCCGCTTGAATCGCTTTTTTAGTTTCACCAAAATCAAATGTCGAAATATCTGGATCAGGATAGAGTATTATTCCATTTTCACATTTTAAATTATAATCTTGTTGAACAACAATCATGTTTAGTAATTGTGAGCGTAAATCATCCCCTTTAGGAGCCTTCACGTTGCCCGAAACATTGCTTCCAATGATGATGTCGGGTAGAAAATGATCATACATAATATCTGCAGGGAAATTATTATACAAACCACCATCAAATAGTAATTTACCATCTACACGAATAGGTTTGAAATAAAAGGGATAAGTCATGGAAACACGAATGGCTTCATTCAAATTTCCACTATTGAAAACAACCGATTTTTTTTCTACAATATCAGAAGCTACACAACGAAACGGAACAAATAAACTATCGAAGTTGTAGTTTGCGCTGGCAGAAACCGCAGTTAGCCCAGCCATCATTTCAAAATCCATTAATGTTGGACTCACTAAATTAGTAGGTAGAGTGGTTTGTTTTAGAGAATCTGGAGAAAAACGCAATCTAACCCAAGACGGATCTAGCATCGGTTCTTTGAAGTAGTAAATAAATTTATCTTCAATTTTTCCTTGAGCCATGTAAAGGAATTTATCAGATAAAACCAAGGCCTCAATTTCTTCAGGTGAATAACCAGCAGCATATAGTCCTCCAACCATGGCTCCTGCTGAGGTTCCT
>JBIPLT010000071.1:0-12520 GCA_044368255.1 Flavobacteriales bacterium | reverse complement strand
GAAAGTGAGAGAAATAAAGAGTGTTTCAACAATGATTTGTTGATTGAAGATAGTCATTGACTCATCAAGTTCGTTCAATATGAATTTCCACAAACCAACTAAACTATTTCACCAACTTATTATATCTAATTCTCTTCGTTTCAACATCACCCAAACGCTTTTTCTTGTTTACCTCCCTTCGATACACCCTTCCTGCGTCAGGATTACTCAGGGTAAACTACTCGGAAAACTTACTTTACCAATTTTTTGTATCGTATACGTTTAGGTTCAACATCACCCAAACGCTTCTTTTTGTTTTCCTCCCTTCGATAAATCCTTCCTTCGTCAGGATTACTCAGGGTAAACAACTCGGAAAACTTACTTTACCAATTTTTTGTATCGTATACGTTTAGGTTCTACGTCTCCAAGTCTCTTCTTCTTGTTTTCCTCGTATTCCGTAAACGATCCTTCAAAAGTATAAACCGAAGAATCTCCTTCGAAGGCGATGATATGCGTACAAACACGATCTAAAAACCATCTATCATGGGAAATGATTACTGCACAACCGGCAAAGTTTTCTAAGGCTTCTTCGAGGGCGCGGAGTGTATTTACATCCAAATCATTCGTTGGTTCATCGAGTAATAAAACATTCGAACCACCTTGTAAGGTCAATGCCATGTGCAAGCGGTTTCTTTCTCCACCCGATAGGACCGATAATTTTTTATTTTGATCAGGACCATTGAAATTAAAACGCGAAACATAAGCACGCGAGTTCAACATCTTTCCACCGATTTCTACATTTTCTAATCCGCCAGTAATAACTTCCCAAACGGTTTTATTCGGATCTAAAGCTTTATGTGTTTGATCTACATAGGAGATTTTTACGGTTTCACCGATTTTGAATTCACCTGAATCTGGTTTTTCTTCTCCCATAATCATTTTGAAAATGGTAGTTTTACCTGCACCATTGGGCCCGATGATTCCTACAATTCCTGCAGGGGGAAGTTTGAAATTCAAATTATCGTAAAGTAATTTATCTCCAAAAGATTTAGAAACATTCACTGCTTCTATCACTTCATTTCCTAAACGTGGTCCGTTGGGAATGAAGATTTCCAATTTCTCTTCTTTCTCTTTTACTTCTTCGCCTTGCATCTTGGAATAATTCTCTAAACGTGCTTTTTGTTTCGTTTGACGACCTTTTGCTCCTTGACGCACCCAATCTAACTCTCGTTGTAAGAATTTCTGTCTCTTGCTCTCTGTTTTTTCTTCTTGTTGTAATCTTGCTTTTTTCTGCTCTAACCAAGATGAATAATTTCCTTTCCATGGAATTCCTTCACCACGATCTAACTCGAGAATCCATCCCGCCAAATTATCTAAGAAATATCTATCATGCGTTACAGCGATAACTGTTCCTTTATATTGTGCTAAATGTTGTTCTAACCATTGCACCGATTCTGCGTCTAGGTGATTCGTTGGCTCATCCAATAATAAAATATCAGGAGATTTTAAAAGCAAACGACATAATGCCACACGTCTGCGTTCACCACCCGAAAGATTTTTCACTGGAGCATCACCATCTGGGCAACGAAGTGCATCCATGGCTCTCTCTAAGGTATTATCCAAATCCCAAGCATTAGAAGCATCCAAACGGTCTTGCACTTCTGCTTGACGGTTCATCAACTTTTCCATCTTATCTGGATTGTCCAAATATTCAGATTCGCCAAATTTGAGATTGATATCTTCAAACTCTTTGATCAGATCTATAATTTCTTGTGTTCCTTCTTGAACGATTTCTCTTACCGTTTTGGTTTCATCTAATTGTGGTTCTTGTGAAAGATAACCTACCGAATAACCCGGTGAAAAAACCACATCGCCTTGAAAGTTTTTATCTTCTCCAGCAATGATTCTAAGAACGGTAGATTTACCTGCACCGTTCATCCCGAGGATACCAATTTTGGCTCCGTAGAAAAAGGATAAGTAAATGTCTTTTAGGATTTGTTTGCCTTGAGGTGTGGTTTTACAAACCTTCACCATCGAAAATATAATCTGTTTATCTTCTCCGTTTGCCATGGGTATACGTTTTTACTTTTGCCAAAGGTAATGGAAAATGTAGAAAATTGGATAGGATTATTCTAATTTAATAGTAACCGTACAAGCATAAGGATAACCGTCCAATTTATACGGTTTTACCATTAAATGTCTTGTCAATAGCTCATTGGCTTTTAGAATGGTTTTAGCATTAAAAACGGCTTTATCGAAGAGAATTTCAAAAGCACCATTTTTTAAAATTCTAACTTTTATTTCTTTGCCTTTGATTTTTTTCCAAAGCTTCAAATCATCCTTGGTAAAAGGGTTGGTTAATTCAATTTTATATTGTTCAACAACAAAAACATTTTCAATTAAAGGAATTTGTTCTTGCTCTTCATGTTCATTAATTAGAATATCTGCTTCTTTAATATCTTCTGGAATAATTTCCATTTTCTTTCCAATTTCATCAAGATAAATGGCTCCTTTTTGAATTTCGCCCATTTTATATTTCACTTTGCTTTTCACTTTTCCATTTTCATAAAAAGTGGAGTATTCTCCATCTAAAGTATCGTTTTTCATTCCATATTTTTCGGATAATTTTCCATTTGAAAAATATTTTAAAACGGTTCCATTTAGATAACCAAATTTATAGGGGAAATGCTGAAGTAATTGTCCTTTTTCATCCCAAAACTTGTAATCGCCAATCATTCTGCCTTCTTTGTATTCGCTTTTCATTTTAATTTTTCCATCTTCATAATAAGAAATATTTTTTCCATACAATTTCCCATTGTTATAGGTACACGAATCTTTTCGTTGTTTATTTGGATAATAAGAAAAATAATAACTATTAATTAAGCCATCGGAATAATTGGTCATCACCGCCATATTCCCATTCTCAAACCATTCTTTATATTGCCCATGTCTTTTTCCATTTTGGTATTGCTCATACATGGCAGGTTGATTATTTCCTCGATACGAAGTCCATGCTCCTGACTTCAAATTATTTTTATACATCCCTTTTTGGTTATACGTTCCATCTTGATCGTACAAAATATATTCTCCATTTAATAAATTATTTTTAAAATTCCGAATCAATTCTACCTGTTCACTTTGATCAAAATATTTAAGAAATTCTCCATTTTTAGTTCCGTAATCGTAATTTTCTATTCTGTAAATAAATCGTTTTGCATTTTTTGATTCACTTTCATAATCATAAATGGCATATTTCCCATGCAGCGTTCCCGATAAATTATAAAAAGAATAAATTCTTTTGACTTGTGTTCTCGAGTCATGAATGGAGTCTGAATAATTGCTTTCGATTAATTTTCTTCCTAACAAGTCATAAACCAAAAAGGAATCAACCAATTCATAATTTTTATTCATGCATAATTTTATTAATACAACCGAATCTTTGTTTTGATTGTATTTGTGAATTAAATTCATTTTTATTTTTCCTTTATCACCCTCCTGAATAATTTGGATAAACTTATCTTCACTTTTATAATTAAAATAAGTATTGAACTGTTCAATTTTTAGGGATTGGGCTTTTGAAACAGAAATGATTCCGAAAAAAGCAAGAAAATAAATGGATAATAGCTTATTCATATGACTTTAAAATTAGGAAATATTTCTTCATTTAGAACAATTTTACATAATTTCGAGCATGAATTTGCGAATATTTCACTTTATCCTTTGGAGTTTTCTATTTTTCTCTTGTGCCTCGGAAGAAAAAGAAAGTTCTAAATCAATGGAGAAAAAAAATCCAAGTCAAATTGATACAGTAAAAAAAGTTGATTTAGTAAAAGATACCTGTGAACTAGAAAAACATCTTATTGTTTCGGGTTTAGTGGATATCCAAAAAACGATTCCTGGAATTTTGATTGATTTGCGTTATTCAGACACCAATAATTTCATGCATATAGATGTTTATGGTGATTTAGAAAGAATATATCTTCAGCCCGATGTAGCAGAGAAATTGAAAGTGGCTCAGGAATATCTTCAATCACAAGATTCAAATTTAACCTTATTGGTTTTTGATGGTGTTCGCCCCAGAAGTGTGCAACAAATTATGTGGGATACGGTAGATATTCCGATTAATGAGAGAGGTAAATTTGTTTCTAATCCCAAGAATGGTTCCTTGCATAATTATGGAGCGGCGGTTGATGTAACCATTGCCAAATTAAACGGAGAAGAATTGGATATGGGAACGCCATATGATGATGCAAGTAAGCTTTCTTATCCTGCCATGGAAGCTGCGTATTTGCAAAAAGGTGAATTAACGAAAGAGCAAATTGCCAATCGAAAATTACTAAGGGCAGTTTTATCGAAGAGCGGATTTTGGAATATCCAAACTGAATGGTGGCATTTTAATTCGTGCAATAGGGAGCAGGCGAAGGGGAAGTATGAAATCGTTGAGTAATTCTGGCGTTATTTTTGATAAAGTTTCATTTGTCGATATAACTTTTCAGTTTATTTGAGTTAAACATTTATTTCCTTTAAAATTAAAATTATGAGAACCTTACTAATCACTTTTATTTTTATGATAGCAGGCTTGGTTATCCATGCTCAAAACGTAAATGAAAAAATAGTAAAATACTGTAAATCCCAAATGGGAAAAACTGTAGATAGAGGAGAATGTTGGGATTTGGTATCTTTTGCTTTAAACGATGCTCAAGCCAAATGGAATAATTATGATATTTATGGCAAAGTCTATTCTGATCAAACAAAAATAAAAGCAGGAGATGTTTTAGAATTTCACGAAACTCGTTTTGATAATCCGGATGGAACTTGGTTTATGATGGGTGAGCATTATGCGATAGTTTATGAAGTAAAAACAGGTGGCGAAATAGTAATCGTTCACCAAAATCATAATAATATTAGAAAGGTTCAAACCTTGAATTTGGATTTAGATAATTTGACGAAAGGCGAAATCATTTTTTATCGACCAGAGGGGAAATAGATTGATTCCTGTTTATTGAAAAATAAAATTCAAAAAGATAATCCATTTGCAATTCTTACATCATTCTTAAATCTTTGGTGAAGCGTGCAATTATTTCATTCTCTCTATCTGTTGAAGGTGGATAAGATTCCGCAACTTTGCAAAGAATTTCCAAAAATTCCCATTTCAATTGAAAGGTCAATTTATGCGAACCCAATTTCATGGCGTCTATTCCCCATTTATAAGAGGTTTCGAAATTAATATGTTCCTTATCTAATAATTGGAAAATTATATCTGTATAATCAAAATCAGCATCCATGTTCTTGATTTCATTTTTAAGGAATGAATGAAGTTTTTCACGTTCCTCACGTTGAACTTGCCCATCAGCTTGTGCAACTGCATAGGCTATTTGTCCGAATCCGTAAAATAAACTTTGTTTAGCGTCCATAAGGAAGAGATTTGATTATGCGATGAAGGTAGTCAATATTTGCCATTGATAATAATAAAAATGCAAAAGATTTAGCCACGGATTTCGAGGATTTAACAGATTTTGAAAAAGTACACAAATTTACAATTGTTTTTTTCAAAGAATTAGTTCAAATATTTTAGATATTTATAATTAATAAAAAAATATTATTCTAGGCTTGTATTTTTCTTCTCTTTATCCTTTTAATCCTCGAAATCCGCGGCAAAGAAAATCATTGCGAAAGCAATGTCTAAATCGTACTACTAAAAAGCTGTGTCGTTGGTTTATCTCGATATAATCGCGCATCCAAAGCCATACAAATATTTCTTGAAAAAAGTTTTCCACTTTGGGTTAATTTAATCCCGTGTTTATTTAATTTGAGCAAGCCATCCTCTTCAAAAACCTTTAAATGATCAATGGCTTCTGAAATAAAATCAGTTTTATCGGAGCAACTTAACCAATCCGTCTCAAAACGACACATTAGATTAAGGATATGTTTGCGGATAATTAAATCTTCTGAATTCAGTTTATGTCCTCGGAAAACAGCTAATTTGCCTTCATTGATGGTCGAAATATAATGCTCAACCACTTTTGCATTTTGAGCAAATGCATACCAAGCATCAGAAATCGAAGAAACCCCTAAACCAATCATCAAACCTGAGAAACGAGTAGTGTAGCCCATGAAATTTCGATGGAGTTTCTTTTCTTTAAAAGATTTATACAAATCGTCATTTGATAATGCAAAATGATCCATTCCTATTTCAAAATAACCAGCATCAGCAAACATTGATTTACCTGTTTCATATAATTCACGTTTAATTTCATCTTTAGGTAAATCTAATTCTGTAAATTTTCGTTGCCCGGGTTTTATCCAAGGAACATGCGCATAGGAATAAAATGAAATGCGGTCGGGTTTCAAATTAATTACTTTTTGATTCGTATCAACGATCGTTTCTTTTTTTTGAAATGGTAATCCATACACCAAATCAAAGTTGATAGAAGTATAACCAATTTCTCTTGCTTTATTAGTTACATGAACCACATTTTCTAAAGGCTGAATTCGATTAATACTGTTTTGCACTTTTAAATCAAAATCTTGTATCCCTAAACTCAATCTTCGAAATCCTAAATTAAAAAGTGTTTCTAAATGTTCATTGGTTGTATTGTTGGGATGCGCTTCAAAACTCATCTCCGTTTTGTTGGTAAATTTGGCTTTTGATTTTAAACTTAAAATTAGTTTGGCTAAATTCTCAGGAGAGAAAAAAGTAGGTGTTCCACCGCCCAAATGTAATTCAGTGATCAAAGGTTGTTCGCCAATATTGTTTAAATATATTTCCCATTCTTTGAGAAGAGCATCAATATAGGGTACTTCTACTTTATGGTTTATGGTGATTCGAGTATTGCATCCGCAATACGTACATAGACTTTCACAATAGGGAAGATGAATGTATAGACTAATTCCGTTATCCTTTTTCACTTCTTCATAACGATTTTTTACGATGGTCATCCATTCACTTTCAGACGGAGAATCTTTCCAATAAGGAACAGTTGGATAACTGGTGTAGCGAGGTCCAGGAACATTATATTTTCTAATCAATGATATGTCTTGTGCAATTAATGACATGTCTTATCTTTTTTGCAGCAACTTTTTTCTTCCTTATTTTTATCTGCTGTTGATTTGGAGCAACATTCTGCTTTTTCTATTACTTCACCTTTTTCATTGGTTGTTTTTACAAACTCCGGACTTAAATACGGAATTCCTAAACCTAATCCACGCACCACAAATAAAACGCCAATTAATAAAGTTAAAACAGGAACCCATTTTCTCATTTGTAATCTTAAAGAAGTGGAGATGATTTCAGAAGAAATTTTTAAAGCGAACATAGTTGGAAAAGTACCTAAACCAAATAAAGCCATATATAACATTCCATTTATTGCAGAGGCTTGGGCAGTTGCACCTGCTAAGGCCAAATAGACCAAACCGCAGGGTAAAAGTCCATTTAAAATGCCAATCATTAAAACTGAAAAATACGTTTTCTTACCAAAGAATTTTGCAAAGGGTTTTTGTATGGCCTGAGAAATAAATCCTAATCTTTTTTGACGCGGTAAATAATAAATCACAATAACAGAAAGGATAATCACCGTTCCCGCAACGATAGAAATGGTTTGTTGAAATCCTGCCATTTGTAAACCCGTTCCTACTAATCCAAATAGTAAACCAAGTGTAGAGTAGGCAAGAACTCTTCCAAAATTGTAAATAAAAAAACGAGAATAGCGAGTGAATTTTGAACCACAACCAACTGGAACGGCCAATGCAATCGGGCCACACATTCCCATGCAATGTAAACTTCCCAGAAGTCCGAATACTATGGCGGTCCACCACATCATTGATTGTTGAAATTAATTTCTTCATAATAGTTTACACCATCAACCGACCATTTTGTTTTGATTACATATTCTCCTTTGGCTAATTGATCATTTGGAACAACAAAAATACCTTCTGTATGTTGATCCAATTTCAAATCTTTCGATTCATCCGAAGGTCGATAAAAATAGACTTCTGCTTTTTCAATATTACTCTTATCCATCATTGGAACAGAAACTAAAATTTCTTTTCCATTTTCGCTTACAGAAACATGCTTGCCTGTTTTAGCTAAATTATTTTTCATATCAATTTTATCTTGATATTCAATTTCCTGTTTGTAATAATCAGTGGTAACCAAATCAGGATTGATTGTGGTTGTCTTGTAAACCATGAAAATCATGAATCCTACAAACAGCGTGAAGAAGGATAATATTCCCCATCCCCAGTTAAATTTGATTTTTGTTTTATTTGTCATAATTTTATATTTTTCGATTATATGAGATGCGATGCATCGCGCCTCTATAATTATTTTTCTTCTCTATTTCTGATTTTCCCTGGTCCAATAAATGTTGTCTTCGATATTCTAATTAATCGTTCTCCATCATACAATCCAATTTTCAAATCTGTTTTTAATTGTTTGATATCTTTTGCATCTAAAATTACCATTATCACTCCTTCTAATTCTTCTGCTGCCGGTAAAACCATTCCAGTTCCAATGATTCTAATTTCTCCATCCGAATCGATTAATCGAGCTTCGAGATGCATTTCTTTATTAGTTTTATTGGTAATATTATAATTATAAATATTCGAATATCTACCTTTTTCTACTTCTTGATATAAGGTTCCTGGTGAACGCAACAAAACAAACGAAACATCTTTTCTTGTAAATAATAAAACTGAAACGAGAATCAACATTAAACTTAAAACGGCTGTATACGCTTTAATTCTTCTTGTAAATCTCAATGGTTGTTTCTTTGTAATCGTATTTTCAGAAGCATATCGAATCAATCCACGCTCCATATGAAGTTTATCCATGATATGATCACAAGCATCAATACAAGCCGTACAATTCGTACATTCTAATTGTGTTCCATTTCTAATATCAATTCCTGTTGGACAAACATGTACGCATTGATGGCAATCAACGCAATCTCCGAGGCCATTTGCTTTTCTATCTTCTCCTTTTTTTAGGAGAGCGCGATTTTCTCCTCTCGCATGGTCATAGGCAACTACTATAGAATTTTTATCTAGTAATACTCCTTGTAATCTTCCATAGGGACAAACAGCAATACAAACTTGTTCGCGCATATAAGCAAAAACAAAAAAGAATACTCCACTAAAAATAATGGTAGAAATTAATCCTCCCATATGATTAGATGGAGAATCTGTTACGATAGCGGCAAGCTCATCTATACCGATGATATAGGATAAAAATGCATTGGCAATAATAAAGGAGACGATAAAAAATAGGAATAATTTTAAAGATCTTTTCCTAATTTTTTCCTTTGTCCAAGAAGATTTCTTCAACCTTTTTTGTTCTTGCCAATCACCTTCAACCCAATATTCAATTTTGCGAAAAACCATTTCCATGAAAACCGTTTGTGGGCATGCCCATCCACAAAATAATCGTCCAAAAACTACGGTAAAAAGGATAATGAAAACTACTGCAGTAATCATCATCAATGCAAACAGATAAAAATCTTGTGGCCAAAATATTTTTCCGAAAATGATAAACTTACGTTCAATAATATTGAAAAGTAAAAGGGGCTCTCCGTTTATTTTTATAAAGGGAATAGTGAATAAAGCCGCAATTACACCATAGCTAAATAAAGCTCTTCTATTGTAATATCTTCCGGATGGTTTTTTCGGATTTATCCAAACTCTTTTTCCTTCCTGATCAACTGTACTAATTTTATCACGAAAAGAATCATCATTATAAATTTCTTCAGTCATTTTATTGAATAGTGTCCTTCACGGTTAAAGAATCAGATTCAGGAACTGTTTTTTTTTCTTTTTCAGTAAATAATTCACCTTCTGGAGCTTTCGGTTCTGCAGGTTTTGTACCTACTAATGATTTTACATAAGACGATACTTTATGAATTTGTATTGGTGTTAATTGATCTTTCCAACTCGGCATTGATTTAGAAGTAACCCCATATTTTATGGTTTTAAAAATATCTTTAATACTTCCACCATGCAACCAATAATCGTCTGTTAAATTAGGACCCGTTTGTCCACCACCATCTTTTTTATGACACTGCCAACAATTCGTTTCAAAAATGGTTTTTCCTTCCGAAATTGATCCTTTATCAGTTAGAATTTCAGCATTTGTTTCATCCACATTATTGGCTTGTGATTTTAAATAAGCATCCACTTCGGCTTTTGCTTCGGCCATCTCTCTATGGTATTCTGCAGCTTGTAAATCTCCAGTTTTGAAAACATGAAAATGAAAAATGTAAACAAATGCGATAATGATGGTTAGATAAAAACCATATACCCACCATGGTGGAAGATTATTATCTAATTCACGAATACCATCATATTCGTGATCGGTCATTACCATTTCCTCTTTTTCTACTGGAACAACATCAGTAAGTTTAATAATTAATTTATTCCACCATGACAAGTCTTTTGGCGCATCAGCTGGTTTAGGATTTATTTCAAGTAAAATCCATTTAGTTAAATTTAATAAATAAAAAACAACTAATAATAAAACACTATTGATAGAAACCATAGCCCAGAACATCGTATCCGATAATTGAATAATTGATTTTGCTTCAGGAGATACGGAAGCTGCAGTTGCAGTAGTAGGATTCAAAGAAAGAAAAATTCCAAAAAGTATCAATATCGTTTTTAAACCATTTTTTATTTTTGCTTTGAACTTATCACTTTTTAATAAATTCTTAATTACGTCTGATAATACGAAAACAGCAATGATTAATACTATCATTATAGTCAATAGTACAGAAAAAATCTGTGTTCCCGAAAAAGCCGACCATTCTGCAATGGTGCGGGTATCTTCGGGTGTAACTTCTTTAGTGGTAACTGGTGCCGCTTCCTGAGCAAAGCCAACAAGAGCACTTGTGAATATAATCAATATTACAAGAACGTTTTTTATGATTTGTTTTTTAATTATCTTTTTCATGCGAGTTATTTTAATCGTTAAGATGATCCAATTCATCCGTTGCATCATTTTCCAATGGAATCTGTTTCATTTTATTTATATGCTTTTTGCTTAAGGTTAAAACATACCAACCAAGAACCACGAAGAAAATGAAGAATACCAATAATGATACGATTGGATATACTTCTACTCCGTCAATCGATCCCATTATTCCTTTAAGTGATTTTATCATTGTTTTTTATTTTTGTACTGTTTTAACTTCTGTAGCTTTAGTATCTGTTTTATTAATATCCGTTCCTAATCTTTGCAAATAAGCAATCAATGCAATTACTTGTGAATTCGGGTTAGCTTCAATTTTAGATTCTTTAAAAATATTATCCACAATGCGATTAGCCTGTTTGTCCATACTATCTAAAGCTGAAGCTTCGTCTTCATCCGTATAAGGAACGCCCATCGTTCTCATCGCTTGAATTTTTGCAATGGTATAAGAACGATCTAAATCTTCCTCTAATAAATGTGGATAGGCCGGCATAATTGAACCTGGAGCAATATCTGCTGGGTTCAACATATGTAAATAATGCCATGAGTCGGGACGGGAATTTTTATTTCCTCTTCCTTCACGAGCCAAATCAGGACCCGTTCGTTTAGAACCCCATTGGAAAGGATGATCATAAACAAATTCTCCTGCTTTTGAATATTCTCCATAGCGAGCTGTTTCTGAACGGAAAGGACGTACCATTTGTGAGTGACAATTGTAGCATCCTTCGGCTATGTAAATATCACGTCCTTCTAATTCAAGCGGAGTATAAGGCTTCACACTCGAAATGGTTGGGATATTAGATTTAACTAAGAAGGTAGGTATAATTTGCACCAAACCTCCAATGGCGACGACAATTAAACTGAGAATCATTAATCGAACAGGACGTCTTTCAATCGCTCTATGCCAGTGCTCACCTTTATGTGATTGATGTAACATTCTTGGAGCTTCTACATCTTCATTCGCAATGAATTTTCCAATTTTAGCAGTCATGAATAAATTATACATCATCATGATGGCTCCAATTAGATACATCAATCCTCCTACGGCACGTAATCCATAAAGCATTTTTAAATTCGTAACCGTATCCAAGAAAATCGGATTGGCCAATGTTCCTTCTGGAGTCATATCGTTCCACATTGATGCTTGTAAAAATCCAGCCCAATACATCGGTAGCGCATAGAATAAAATGCCTAGTGTACCAATCCAGAAGTGAGCATTCGCCATTTTATTTGAATACAATTTTGTATTCCACATTTTAGGAAATAACCAATACAACATGCCAAAAGTTAAAAATCCATTCCAACCTAAACCACCCACGTGAACGTGAGCAACGGTCCAGTCGGTGAAGTGAGAAATCGCATTTACGCTTTTTAAGGATAACATTGGACCTTCGAATGTGGCCATACCATAAGCAGTAACTGCCACCACCATGAATTTTAAAACCACACTTTCTCTTACTTTATCCCAAGCACCACGAAGGGTTAATAATCCATTTAACATACCACCCCAAGATGGAGCGATCAACATAATAGAAAACACAACACCTAATGATTGTGCCCAGTCGGGTCGAGAAGTATATA
>JBIPLT010000070.1:0-12538 GCA_044368255.1 Flavobacteriales bacterium | reverse complement strand
GCCTTTGTATAGATGGGGAAATTTCATTTTCTAAGCTACTTATTTTATTCTTTAAATTTTCCCTAGACAAATCTTCGGAAATCATTTTCTTGAACTTTTCACGAAGCAATTTTTGAAAATCAGAAGACTCCATTAATTTACGAAACAATTTACTGAACTCATCCTTTCCATCAGAAAGTCTAGCAAACATATCTTGTGAAACAGCATTTTCTCCGGTATAAGCGAAACCAAAATCCAAATCAAAAAAAGCAAAACGCCACTTCGTATCTGATTTTTTACTATTTGAAATCTTATACATTTTTAGATTATTAGCAGGCCAATCCGAATTGGCGAAAAACAATTGTCCAACCAAATAAGTAGTTAAGTCATCCATGTCAAAAAACTCTAACAATTGAGCGTAATTTAATGTAGTAAGATTATCTTTTACTCTTATGAGGTTTACAAATTCAGATTCATCACCCGATTCTAGTTTCCAATTCTCCACAATGGTCACTTCTTTTTCCTTACATCCAAAACTTTCTGCGATAAAATTCTCGTCAACTCTGTTCTGCAAAAAATGGATTCCCCAATATTCTCCATTGATAAAAACTTCGGAAGGAACGAATCCAGATGTTAGGATTCCTGTTTTCTGAACCAATTCTTGCATCAGCATATCCCTAAAAAGCGACTTCGTATTATCATTTCCGCCATTGCGCAAAACCAAAGATTTCAAACCATCACCATTGCCGAAGAAATTGTATTTAAATTTTTTATTACCTAAACTTTTCGCTGCCGAAAGCCGAATGGATTTTTGAGGAAAAGACCTGGTGGCCTTGCCGCTTATTTCTGCGTAAGCATAAGAAGAATAAAGCGCTTCTCCTTTGATATTATAATAACTAAAAAATACGTTGCGTTTATCATTCTCTTTACGATAATAATTTGCTGGTTGGGTCCAAGGAGTGGGATAGCTAGCTCTTGAAGAAACGAAATCGGCATCAAAGCCCTTTACATAAATCCCATTGCTATATGAAAAAAAATCCTCTGGATGAACAAGGATTGAAATAATAGGTAGATTTAATTTATAGGGTATAAATAAATTAGAAATCCAACCTTTTGGTGTTGATTTCAAATATTGCAAGGCACTGATTTCAGAAATAGGAAATCGCCAATAGGTGGAAGTATTGATTTGACTAATGTTCCCATGATAAAAATCTGAATGATTTAAACCGCTTCCGATATTGTAACAATATCCGCTTGTGAAAATGAAATCTTTTTCGTTCAAACGGCTAGGAACTGAACCAAGCATATTTTCGGATCGAACGATTTTAATATCTTTAATTGGATTGACAGAGTCTCTAAGATGAAAAAAATTCCCTGTATAAAATGAGCATAAACTGGAAATGGTAATAATTACCGAAACAAAAAATAATTCCTTTTTAGAAGAGAGCATATTGCTATTTCGACTTATAAAAATACATGCAGGGCAATACCAGCAATAATGTCACCATTGTTGTTACGAACAGATTTGCAGCTCCACAACCAAATGCAACGAAAATACATGTGAGATAAAAAACTTTGGATCGCAATGAAAATCCATCATTTCCGATTACTGGAATCAAGGCCAGCAATCCGAACAACACCAGTATCCAAGGAGTTTTTAGGCTGAAGATGGCAATTGTTGTGAATATAACTTGCATAGGAACCAGATAATTCAGAAAGTGGAATTCATTCGATTCAACATTTCCTTTCTTCCAAAAATGACGGATTAGAATTGCCAATAGTGCTGAAATGGAAAGTTGCAAAAATAAAATAGGCAGGTCCGTTATTGAAAAACCCATCGTTGCCTGTGCTAATAGTTGTTTGAGCATGATGATTTATTAATACTACGAAAGTACTAAATTTACATAAAATCTCCTGTTTTTATCTTGTAATTAGTATATTTACAATTAAAATTAGTAAATGTTACCGCTTCATCTACCATTCATTTCAGGTAAGGAAAAAGAATATGTTGCGGAGGTAATTGATAGCGGTAAGCTCTCCGGCAATGGGAAATTTACTATGTTATGCCATTCCTATTTTGAAACGAAGCTCGGTTTTAAAAAAGTACTTCTCACCAATTCCTGTACAGATGCGCTTGAAATGTGCGCACTCATTTTGGAACTTGAACCCGGGGATGAAATCATTTTACCATCTTATACTTTCGTAACAACAGCAAATGCCTTTTATAATTATGGAGTAATTCCAGTTTTCTGTGATTCGATGAAAGATGATCCAAATATTGACCCCCTTCAAATGGAAAGAAAAATTACCTCAAGAACTAAAGCTATTGTGGTAATGCATTATGCCGGTATTTCATGTGAAATGGAACAAATTTTGGCTATTGCGAAAAAACACTCGCTTTATGTGATTGAGGATTCGGCATTAGGATTGGGAAGTACATACAACAAAAAACCGCTTGGTAGCCTAGGTGATTTAGCTACTTTTTCTTTTCATGAAACCAAAAACATTACTTGTGGTGAAGGAGGTTTATTAGTTATTAATAATGAAAAACTTATCCAAAAAGCAGAAATAATCTGGGAAAAAGGAACGAATAGAGCGGCCTATCTTAGAGGTGAATTCAATAAATATGAATGGATATCCAAAGGATCTTCTTTTCTTACTTCCGAAATCCATGCCGCCTTTTTATTTGGTCAACTTCAAAATTTCGATTACATACAGCTGAAAAGGAATGAAATTTGGAATACTTATCAAAAAGCTTTTGAAGGATTTAAAAAAATTACCCTTTCCAATCCAGGTTCAAATAAAGAAGTGAACGGTAGTGTTTTTCATTTTATTTTCGATGAGCCCGCCAATAAAGAATCATTTATCCAATTTATGAATTCTCATCATATTACTGTTTCGAGTCATTATAGGTGTTTGCACTCAAGTAATTTTGGGAAAAGTAAATTTAAATGCGCAAAATTGATAAATTGCGAAAAAATTGAATCGACCTTAATCAGATTTCCAATTTATGTTAGCCTACCGTTTGAACAACAACAATTAATCATCAAAAAAACACTTGATTTTTTAAAAGCAATTGAATAATATGAAAATTTTAGTAACAGGAGGAGCAGGTTTTATTGGGAGCCACTTAGTAAAAGCATTGGCTGATGCAGGACATAAAGTAGTTGTAGCCGATATACTACTAAGGGGCAATAAAATTGATCAAGAAACATTTTCGAAAATTGATTTTCACAAATCTGACGTGAAAGATATCAAGGCAATGATAGAATTATCAAAAGGATGTGGATTGATTTTTCATTTTGCTGCAGTTCTAGGAGTAGATGTAGTGGCTGATAATCCCGTTGAAACAATGGATACGGAAGTGATTGGGATGAGAAATATTACCGAGGCAGCATTGATTAATGGAATTGATAAAATTATTTATGCCTCCACTAGTGGAATTTATGGTCATTCGGCCTTAAATCAAACAGTAACTGAAACTATTTCTGTAGATCCAAGCACTAGTTATGCTATTGCAAAACGATATAACGAAATTTATCTTGGAGCATTGAATGATGAAAAAGGTTTGAATTCTATTTCACTTCGTTTTTTTAATGTTTACGGACCCGGGCAAGATAATCGAATGGTTGTTCCTCGATTCATTGAGCAAGCAAAAGCCAATGAAGCTATTACCGTGTTCGGAGAAGGAAAACAAACCCGTGATTTCACTTACATTGATGATGCAATCAAATCTTGTATGCTATTGATGGAGCATGTTCAGGGAGCCGAAATTTATAACATCGCTCATGAAAGGGAAATAAATATTCTTGAATTAGCAGAGGCAATTAAAAAAACATTTGAAAGTAAATCAGAGATTAAATTTGTTGAAGCCCCGAAAAAAAGATATGATTATGAGGTTGGGAGAAGATGGGGTAATTCTGAAAAACTTTTTAAAAGGATTAATTATAAACCTAGCACTTCATTAGAAATAGGTTTAAGAAAAATTTCGTAATTCAAATCCAAAAATCAATTTTCACAATTTGGTTGAATTTAATATCATCAAATATTATTTGAGCTTTGACGATTTTAAATTAAATTTGAACGTGATTTTAAGCCCAATTATTAAATTAGCCTATAAGTGCTTTCCATTCCTGTTCCTAACGATAGGACTAAATGCGCAATTGCATATCAAAAGCGGCACGAGTTTACATATTTCAACCAATACCGTATTAAATATTGATATTCCATCTCAAAACTTTATCATTGATTCTGGAGCATTCGTCATAAACGATGGAAAAATAATTTTAGGTGATTCAACCGATATCGATGAATTTTTAAATTATCCGATCATTGGACTTGGCACCGAAATGACGAGCCGCAACCTTAATCAACTATTGGGAGGAATAAATATTGGGGGTTTAGGTGTTGTATTTAATGATGATTACATTACTGGCATAACCACTTTGACTAGGGGACATAATTATTTTACAATAACCGGTATTCAAGAATCGATTAAACGCTGGTTTCATATTTCAACCACAGGAACTTTTCCAACAGGTTATTCTTTAACTTTAAATTATGATTCTACTGAATTAAATGGAAATTATGCTCAACACAACCGTGTCATAAGCACCAGCGATAGCACCCAAACTTGGACCTCTTTAGGAGGAATTGCCAATGATACATTATTCAATGCAACGGCAACAATGGGTTCAGACCATTTTTATTCTATTTTATCTACTGGAATCAGAATTACATCCATTAATGATTCCATTTTTTGTGTTGGCGATTCATTACAAGTTGATTTCGCAGTAAACGGATTATTTAATTCCAATAATAATTTCGTCCTCCAAGTTTCCAATGAAAATGGCTCTTTTGCCGCACCCGTTTTACAGGATACAATTGCCACCGATACCATAAACTTCAATGTATCATTACCATTATTTTTAACGGAGGGCGCTGGATATAAAATCAGAATCATTTCCACCAATCCGTTTTTTTCATCGGAATATTTAGACATCACCATTTACGAATTGCCTGTTATCAATGTGACGAGCCTAAATAATCAATATTGCTCTAACGAATCTCCATCGGATATTGGAATAGTTCCATCTGGTGGAGTTTATGATGTGAATTTTTTATTGAACGATTCTATTTATCCTACAATCGCTTCAATTGGTATGAACCCATTCACCTATACTTTTACTTCCATTAACGGTTGTACTTCTATGTATGCTGATTCCACAGAATTTATTTCGGCCCCTGCAATACCTCTAATCTATCTTTCCAACGACACTTTATTTTCGTCCTCTTTAAGCAACAACCAATGGTATCTTGATGGAAATATGATAACAGGCTCCAACGATTACTATATAATTCCTGATTTTAACGGAATTTATGAAGTAGGAGTAACCAACTCCGGATGTTCAAGTATTTCAGATACCTTTTCATTCAACACACTTGAAATCGGTAAACAATTAAACAACGAAATAATTGAAATTTATCCTAATCCTGCCTTTGATGATTTCATAACAATAAATACAGAAGAAAATAAAACCGAAATTAAAATAGAAATTTTCGATTCTCAAGGTAAATTTGTTTTTTCTACTAATGAAATTTCAAAGTCGGAAAACAAGATAGATATCACATCCTTGAGCTCAGGTATTTTTTTCATCCATTTTTTCATTGACAATGAATTTTTTATTAAGAAATTAGTAATTGTAAAATGAGAATCCTATTAACCCTATCGTTTTTATGCTTGGTAGTTTCGAGCGCTATCACACAGGTAGAATCATCCAGTTCTATTTTATTCATTGATACTATCCCATCAAATAATGCTGTGAAAGGAATAAAATCTGTCGAGTCTAAAAATGATGGAATAAATGTTTCCACACTTGTTTCTGGTCAATCGAATTATTCAAACGCAATAGGAACAAATAATCTTAGTGTCACTTTACCTTTTTCTCCTTCAATTATCGAAGGATTCATAATTAATTTTAAGGTTCAAAACACCAACACAGATAGTATTTCACTTTCGGTTAATGGATCAAACAGTTATTCCGTTATTAAAAATTCTGGATTCCCAATTGATTCAGCACAATTCCAACCCGGACAAATTGTATCTGTTATTTTTAATGGAAATAAATTTGTTGTATTAAGTAAATTATACAAACCCTGTAAAAAAGGTTTTGTATCTGTTAACGATGAGTTTTGTATTGATTCATTGCCAAGAAACATTTCAAGTTTCTTTCCAGCTATTCAGAGTTGTGGTAACGATGATGCTATGTTATGTACCTGGAATCAATGGTACATCGCTTGTAATGATTCTTTAAACAATGGTTCCTCTGGTTATCTTACTAATTTCGAGTGGGTGAATGATGCGGGAAATAATGGTGCTGATGCTAAAGTAGCGGGATATAATAACGATAATGCTTATTTAGGTTATGGGTGCAAAAAAAGTTATTCTTTGCCAACTACTTTCATTTCGCTGAATTCGGCTACTGTAACCTCTGGAAACCCTGTGAATATTCGTTATAGATGTTGCTATCGCAAATGAAAAAAATAATTTACATATCAATTTTTATTTTTTCATTGATTCAATCAAATGCGCAAGTTACTATTGACAATAAATTAATCATGACATCTCTCGATTCTAACCAGCGAATTATTTCGGGAATTTCTCCAACAATCAGCAGTAACGACCTAGTGCCAGTAGCTGATTTAATTAATAATAGATTATTATTTTCGAGTGTTAATGACAATGATTCTCTTCTATTAAATCTACCCATCCAATATGAATTAAGTGAAGGAATGGGATTTTGGATTTCTCCTATTACTAATTCAGCAAATGCAACAATGATAACTCTTGATCAATTAAATTATTTTCCATTAAAAAGTATCAACCAATCTAACGAAACCAATTGTTTAAAATCAAATGAAATAGAATGGATAATATATGATGGTAATTCATTTCAAGAAATATTTGAAGGATTCAAATCTTGTCCAGTTGGTTATGTTGATGTGAACACAGAATATTGCATCCAAACTAACGAAAACTCAGCCGCTAATTACTGGAATGCTATACAAACTTGTGAAACCGATGGTGCTAAATTATGTAGTTGGGGTGAATGGTATTTTGCTTGCCAAAAAAGTGGTTTGGGTCTGTCTAATATGATTGACAATTGGGAATGGACTGAATCTGCAAATAATCATGCTACAGCAGTACTTGCTCTTGGAAATGGAAGTTGTACAACTGCCGGAGAAAGCAATACACAAGTAGTAACAGTAAAAACTTATCGTTGTTGTTATAGAAAAAAATGAAAATTCTTTTTTACATATCGCTTTCAATCATTCAAATTATATCATTTGCTTATGATAGTTGTGCGCAAGTAAGCCTAACTAAGCCATTAATATTATCTTCTGTTGGTGATTCTGCGAAAGTCGAAAATTTATATACCCCCAATGAAGTGAATTCAGGCTTAACTTTAGGCTCTGTACAATCCAATCGATTTCTGTATGCAACATCAACAGGAACAGATAGTCTTTTTTTAAACTTGCCTGTAGCACCTGATTCGCTAATTTCAGGGTTAGTGATCTATTTTAAATCCCAGGGAACAAATACAGATTCTATATATGTGAGTATAGATAATATTAATTATTTTCCACTTTATAAAAAGATTAATCTTCCGCTTAAATCTGGTGATATTCAATCAGGGCAAATGCTGGCAATTGGATTTGATGGAAATCATTTTCAATATTTGAACTATGAAAATAAAGATTGTCCATCAGGATTTCTTCCAGTTACTTCAGAATATTGCATTGAGATAAATGAAAGTACTGTCGCTTTTCCTTATTATGATGCATTGGTTGATTGTTATTCTAAGAATGCAAGGATGTGTAATTGGGGCGAGTGGCATTATGCATGCATAAGTTTGGGTGCAAACCTTAATAATATGACGAACAATTGGGAATATACAGACGATGCCGGAAATGAAGTGAATATGGTAAGAATTACTGGTAATGGAAGTTGTGTAGCTTCAGGATTACAAGATATTCCAGTTAATTTACCAAAAAAACATCGTTGTTGCTATTCCTTAAAATGAAATTTTTGATTCATCATATCCTTGTTTTTCTTTTTTTTCTTTGCCAATTATCAACGAAAGCAGAAATTAATTCTAAACCTGTAAAGTTGATTGGCAACCTAAAATCAAAATCTTTCGGACATAAAAAAATTCACATTTCCTCCTTTTATGGTACACAATTAATTCTTCTAGATTCAACTGTAACCGATAAAAATGGAACATTTAAATTCCAGTTGAAAATTCCTAATCAATCGGGATATTATAGATTATCTATCGGTTCAACAAATTATACGGATATCATTTTATCACCAGGAGAAAATCCAATTATTGATTTTGAAAATGGCGAACTCAAGAATTGGCTGCAAGTGAAAAACAGCCATGAAAATAAAGCAATACTTGAAAGTAGAATTATTTCCAAAAAGGCTGATTCAAAAACAACTATTTACAACGAACTGGTAAAAATTGCAAATGATTATCCTAATACATTTTTTTCCAAAACTACATTAGCCTATCTGCCTTATGAATATTTTTTGCCAGATACCTTTAGCTCCCCAGAAAAAAAAATAATCCATATTCAAAACCATTACTTCGATAAAGTTGATTTCAGCACCAACGAACTGATGTATTCTACATTACTACCTAATATTTTCATGCGGTATCTTGAAAATTACACTCAGTATGATGAAGAAGGATTTAAATCGTCGGTTGATATTATTATGAAAAAAATGAGCGTGAATGAGGACATCAGTTCTTTTACCTTAGATTTTCTTATTCAACTTTTTAAAAAAGTAGGGCCTGAAATAATTTTAGAATATGTAATTGAAAATTACTATTTCGTTAACTCATGTGGAGATTCAAAACAGTTCAATCAAGAAACTATACAAATCATTAAAGATTACGGCAACCTTTCCGAAGGCAATATTGTTCCCGATTTCTATTACCGTGAATTCAATTGGCAAAATAACACATTCTCCGATTCTACCTCAATATATAAATTATGTGAAAAGAATAAATTAGTTCTTCTTGTATTTTGGTCATCCCATTGCCAATTCTGCGCCTTAAAATCTATTTTTTGGAATGAATTATTTGATCGCTACGATAAAAAAGGATTGGAGATAATTTATATTTCACTCGACTCCGAAATAAACGATTTGACTAATGGTATCCGAGAAAAAAAACTGAATGGAAAACATGTTTGCGACTTCAATGGATGGCAAGGATCTATCGTTCAAAAATTGAAAATAAACAGAACACCTTATCTGGTTTTATTATCGAACGAAGGAAAAATAATTTTGAAAGATAAAGGAGATCAACAAATCAATTCGTATCTCTCCAATTATCTTGATTGATTTTTATAAATAAATCATGATGCATTTTAGCCAATTTTTTCCAAGTAAATCCTTCTGCCACTTTTTTTCTGGAGTTTTCTCCTAATATTTTCTTTTTATCCGATGTCAATAAAGAAAAATCTTTTACGGCATCACAGACCGCTCCTGAATCATTTCGTTTTATCAAATAACCTGTTTCTTGGTTTATTAATTCTGATGTACCACCAACATCTGAAACAATCACCGGTAATCCGAACGACATTGCCTCCAGAACCACAGTAGGCATTCCTTCAAATAAGGTTGGTAACAAAAAAACATCTGCTTCTAGATATTTTTGCTTCAATTCTTCATCCGATAGAAATCCTAACAACTCAACATGGTGAAATGAATTGTTTTTTTTATAATATTCGAACAAAGGCCCCTTACCTCCGAGCATGAAATGAAAAGAGGAACTTTCTTTTTCATTAGCTAATTTTTGTACTGCATCAAAAAGAATATGAATACCCTTATTTTTGACAAAACGCGCCATAAAAAAAACTTTGATAGGCTCACCTGAGTCTTGGTAGTGCAATTTGAATTCGGTTGGTAATTCAACTGCGTTGGGTAAAAAAACTATTTTATCCGCAAATCCATTTTTCTTTAAAATAGCCGTGAGATGACCGCCTTCGGAAGCTATATATTTTGAATTCTTAAAAATTTTGCGTTGAATCGTTTTAAATAAAAAACCAATTAGCTTTTCTTTAAATCCAATGGCTTGAAATGATTCAAGTCCATGAGGATTATTAATCAATATTCGTCTGAATTTTTTCGCATTTTTCCATACCGTCAAACCTTGAGCATAAATTATATCTGGTTTAATTTTATCTAATTTTTCCGAAATTCGTTGCGAATATTTATAGGTTTCTAAAAGATAATTTCTGGAAATCTGTATGGGCTTAATAAAATGTTCAATAAGATTTACGTCTTGGAAAACTTCAAAATCGTGAGGATGCAGAACATGAATTTCTAAATCTTGGTAATTTGCAAGTTCACGTAAAAGTAACGCTGAATGTCGTTGAATTCCTCCTATTGAATGTGGAAAAATTCCATCAGTACAAAAGGCGATTTTTATTTTTGTTCCTTCAGCCATTGTGTGGTCTTTTCAATACCCTTCAAAATTGAATGAGTTGGTGCATAACCCAGTTTTTGAATATTACTTATGTCTGCGCGCCAATTAGAAGGATCTCCATCTCTACCCGATCCAGAAAATTTGTAAGACAATTCGTTTGAAATATTCTCACAAAACAATTTTGAAACATATTCAATTGAAATTTCTTCCCCGTTGGCAATATTATAATAAGGCAATATTTTTTCATTGGTAAAAGCAATCAATCGTATGGCTTCGAATAAATCATCGATATAAATAAAATCTCGTGTTTCTTTTCCTGAGCCAAACATTTCAATGCGATTTGAATGAAGACTTTTACAATACATATCCCAAAATATTTGCTTTTTCAGTCCGGGTCCATAGGCAGAAAAAATTCGAAGTGAAGTGGCCTCCATTCCAAAATAACTTCTAAATTGATTCACTATCATTTCACTCATCAATTTATGATTTCCATAGGGGGAAATTGGACGAGCAACTGACGACTCACTAATTGGCAAAGAAGTTGGATTACCATAAACTGCAGCGCTAGATAAATTAATAAATCTAGTTCCAGAACGTATTTTCCATAATTCATTTAAAATTCTAAAAACAATTCTTGTGTTTAGTTCATAGTCCAAAAAGGGATTTTCAAATGAATAGGGAACCGATGCAGAGCCTGCGCAATTGATACAAATATCATATTTGTGAGAGAATATTTCTTCGGGTGAATCTTCGAGTAAAGTATGATTAAAAAATCGTTTGAGCGTTTTAATTTCCGGACTTTGTATATCACATCCATAGACATCATGGCCTAACTCTAGAAATTTTTGAGTGAGCGAGGATCCGATAAATCCATTGCATCCGAAAATCAAAATACTTTTCATTTGTTTTTTATCTCCTTTACAATCGCTGTAATCTTTGCCGCCACATGTTGCCAGGTAAAATTAGAAATAATCTTGTTATGAAAGCCTTTTCCCAATCTTTCCCTCAAAGCTGAATCATCCAATAGCTTAATAATCGCGTCTGATAAGTCATTTGGACCTTTATCAATCAATATTCCGTCAATTCCATCCTGAAGTACATCTTTCAAAGGTAAATAATTGGGGGCAATTACAGCTTTGCTATGTAAACCGTACTCAAATATTTTAATTGGTGAACCATACCAATTGCTATCTGGCATAACAGTGATTTCCATTTTTCGAATAAAACTATGAACGTATCGATGATCCACCGACCCTACCCAGATAATACAAAAATCTAAACCCAACTGAGTTGATTTCTGTTTATAGAGTTCAAGATTCTGCCCTCCTCCAACAACCAAAAAAATAAAATCACTTCGCTTTTTTGATAAAATTTCTGCAGCACCAATCAATCTATCTATTCCATGCCAAGGAGCAATTGATCCAACAAATCCAATTATAATTTTTTCAGATGGTAAAGAAATAGTTGTGGGTAGAACAAAATCTTCATTCAATGAGGAGTTATCGACAGCATTTGGAATTACAACTATTTTTTCAGCACAAATGGGTAGTTTTTTTGCGAAATATTCTTTTAATGCAGTCGATACAACGATTAGGCTAGAAGTGAGCTTGAGGTATTCTATTTCACGCTTTCTTGCACGTTTCATCAATAATGATTTTCCTTGAAGCACTACTCTTTCTTCTGTATAAGGAGAATTGATTTCTGCAATATGGGTTACTTTTTTATTTTTACAAGCCAACACGCCTGATAATTGAAAATAATTCGCTCTTTCATATACAAAATCAGGTAGAAATTCTGAAATTCTTTTTTCAAGTTGCTTTTGAATTCTTATGTCTGCTCGCCATAAACTTAAATCCTTCAAAGTCTCCCAAATAACGGCAGGCAAAAATCGTTTGATAAAAAAATATTTACCTTTTGTTGTGATTTGAGGTGGCTTGTCAATGGTTTTTTCTCCTCCTACAATGAATGTTTCTACCGTATGACCTTCTTTTCGCAACGCTTCAATTACCTTTCTCATATGTGTAGCATAGCCCGCCTGGTCGTTTAAGCCTAAAAAGGGA
>JBIPLT010000366.1:0-2517 GCA_044368255.1 Flavobacteriales bacterium | reverse complement strand
GACCTCGGTAAAAACATATAAACTATCACCGGCTTCAATAGTAATATTTGAAAATTCATAACCAGGAATCCCGTCTAAATTCATTCTAAAATAAGAATTGGTTCCACCAGCAATATATATTCTAGAAATATTGATTTTTTGATTCTCTCGATTGTAAATTTTGAAATTACGAGTAGAAGAACCTACAGTGGTGAAAACAGTATCAAACAGAATGGTATCATTGGAAAAAGCTAAACGCACATTCGAATCGGTAATGATTTCGTCTTTTTTACAGCTATTTAGCACAGTAAAAACTAAAAAAGTTAAAATAATAATTCCGGATGTTTTTAAAATATTCATTGCATTTATAATAACTCCAGATTTATTTTTTTAGTATATAATAAAATTAAGCCATATTGGTAAAAACCTGTTGGATATCGTCATCCTCCTCAAATTTCTCTATGACTTTCTCAATAGATTCACGTTGTTCGGGTGTCACTTCTTTGAATGAAATTGGATTACGGATTTTCTCCGCATTAATCAATTCTAAACCTTTAGCCTCAATGGCTTTTTGCATTGCACCAAAATCGGCAAATGCACAAACAATCAATACTTCTTCTTCATCTGCTTCAATTTCTTCGAGACCTGCATCAATCAATTCTAATTCTAATTCTTCGATATTTATTCCAGTATTTTTTACAGTGAAATTTGCCTTTCTTTCGAATACAAAATCCAAAGAACCTTGTGTTCCTAATGTTCCGCCATATTTATTAAAAATAGATCTTACATTGGCAACTGTTCTTGTTGGATTATCAGTAGCCGTTTCAATCAAAATGGCAACTCCAAAATTTCCGTAACCTTCATACACTACTTCTTCAAAATTGGAAGCATCCTTCTCGGTAGCTTTTTTAATGGCAGATTCCACATTTACTTTGGGCATATTGGCTGCCTTTGCATTTTGGATTACTGCTCTTAATCTACTGTTTGAGTTAGGATCTGGTCCACCTGCTTTAACCGACATGGCAATTTCTTTACCTATTTTGGTAAACATTTTTGACATGGCAGACCATCTTTTCATTTTTCTGCCTTTACGAAATTCAAACGCTCTTCCCATTTTGTTATAATTATGATTGCAAAAATAACAATATTGACAATATACAAATTGATATACCTTTGTAATCTGTGAAATTAGCTGACAACACACTTAAAACCGCTCGAGAATTTTTCAATTCAGAATTACAGCCCATTTGGGGCGATGAAGTGAATTCGCTTTTTTTTATCTGGTGGAACGAAAAAAGAGGGTGGACACGCTCTGAAATTCAATTAAATGCCAATGAAAGATTAAGCGAATCAGAATTATTAGATTTTCTTAGAGCCATCAAAAGATTGAAAAATCAGGAGCCCATTCAGTATATATTGGGGTCAGTTCCATTCGGTGATTGTTCAATTTTGGTCGATTCAAATGTGTTGATTCCTCGTCCAGAAACAGAAGAAATGGTGTATCATTCTCTCAAATTATTGAAAAATATCCATTTTCCAGTGATTTTAGATTTATGCACAGGATCGGGTTGTATTGCTTTGGCGATTAAAAAAAACTATCCCGAAGCTACCGTTCTAGGTGTTGATTTTTCTTCTGAAGCGATTCAATTAGCCAAAAAAAGTGCGGTCTTAAACAAATTAGAGGTTGATTTCATTTTGGAAGATGTTCGTAAGCCAACCACATTAAATTATTCGCTTTTAGATATGATTATCTCAAATCCTCCTTATGTTTTGGAAATTGAGAAATTTTCAATGAGTGAAAATGTATTGAATTTCGAACCTCATTTAGCTTTATTTGTGGAAAATGAAGACCCTTTGTTTTATTATAGAAAAATCATAGAAAATTACACGCGTTTTCTTAAAAATGATGGAATATTGGTTTTTGAAATCAACGAGAATTTAGCAAAAGAAACCATAAGTCTATTAGAAGAATCAGGTGAATTTACACTCATTGAAGTCATAAATGACCTAGAAGGAAAAGAAAGAATGGTTCAATGCGTTAAAAAAAGTAAAAGTTAAGCCAATAACTCCCGAATATTCTTAAAATAACTTAGTTTTGTCTACGCAAAAAAAATAATAATGATTAACACTATTAAATCGTCTATGAAATGGTCATCTGCGTTAGCAGTCGTGGCTGGTTTTACATTGGTATTCTCATCTTGTAGTGATGAAGAAAGTGCTGGAGCAAATATTTCTCCAAAAGAAGCCGTAATTAATTATGCTTCAAATGAAGGTTGCCAAATGGTGATGAGTATTAATTTGGGTGATTTAGTAGATAAATCAGGATTAAAAGACGATTTATTACCAGCAGAAATGAAAATGGTGGCTGATGGATATATCAGTCAGTTTTTAGATAGTAAAGAAAATGGTTTAGATATAAATAAACCAGCCTATATCATAGGCAACCTAGAAGGAATTGGAACAAATTCAGAAATGCCCAAGTTTATTGGAATTGTTTTATCAATAGATAACCCAGAAACTTTTTCCGCATTTATAGAA
>JBIPLT010000276.1:0-3995 GCA_044368255.1 Flavobacteriales bacterium | reverse complement strand
GCAGGTTGTGTAGATTCAATAATCAAAGTAACCGAAGTATATGCTTTACCAACAGTGAACGCAGGAAATGATACGACCATTTCAAAAGGAAATGAAGTACAATTAAACGGTTATGATCCTGCTGCTATTTCCTATTCATGGACACCAGTGGCTACCATAGATGTATCGGCTATACCCAATCCAATTGCACGACCAACGGATACTACCACTTATACATTGACGTTAACTGATTTTTTTGGATGTCAAAATACAGATGATATTACCATTAATGTATTGAATGATTTTAAAATTTTAATTCATAATGTTATCACACCAGATGGAAACGGACAGAATGATAATTGGTACATTACCAATATTGATTTTTATCCTGAAGCTACGGTGCAATTATTTAATCGTTGGGGTGAATTGATTTACGAAACGGTAAATTATCAAAATGATTGGAATGGTGTATTTGGAACCGATCAATTACCTGACGGAACTTACTATTACATTATCACTTTCCCGGATTCAGATATTCATTACAAAGGAGCAGTTACTTTATTACGTAATAAATAATAAGTATGAAAAAAGTAATTCACTCAACTATTAAAAAATCAAATAAGATGTTTAAGAAATCTCTTTCGATAGCATTATTTAGCGGTATTTCCATTATCGGAATTTCACAACAAACGGGTTCTTTAGATCATTATTTAGTGAATCAATATTTCATCAATCCTGCAGGAGCGGGAATGAATGGAACTTCCATTTTTATGGATTACCGAAAGCAATGGTCAGGATTTACAGGAGCACCAGAGACGCAAATTTTAGCAGTGGATGGAAATATTAAACGTGAATCGATGGGATTAGGTTTGATGATTCAAAATGATCAAGTAAATGTTTTGGGTTCAACTTCTGTGATGGCTACTTATGCTTATCGAATAAAGTTTGCCGAACAAAATTATTTACGTTTTGGTTTATCCTTAGGATTAATTCAAAACCGAATTATTTTTAGTCGTGTGATTGCACAAGATCCTTCTGAATTGCAAATTTTTCAGAACGATCAAAACAGCTCTACTTTTGATGGAAACGCAGGATTTATTTATGAAATTAAAAATCTTCAAGTAGGTTTTTCGGTTTCTCAATTATTAGGTGGACGTTATTACTACGAGAATAATTTCCAAAGCAATACTTTGAATTTTTCAAACATTCGTCATTTTATGGCCAATGCACAATATCGTTTTGATATTAAAAAAGGAAAATGGGGAGTGATGCCTTCTGTAATTTTAAGAACATCTCAAGGAATTGCCCCTTTGTATGAAGGAGGAATAACGGGCTTTTATAAAAAATATGCATGGGCAACTTTTAGGTATTCCAACAAAGTAGGAATGTCTGCTTCTATTGGAGGAATCATTGCTAAAAATGTTGTTGCAGGTTATTCGTATTCGTTTAATAATAATGCCATGCGCAATTATAATCAAGGCACGCATGATATTATTCTTGGATTTAGAATTGGGGGAGGTAAAAAAGGCGGAAGTGATATAGATAGTAAGGAATTCGAAGAATTGAAAAATAAGAGCAATGAACTTTTTGAAAAAACTGATTACTTAAAAAGTGAGAATGAACAATTGCGTAAAGATTTGGAAGCGCAAAAACGAGCGATGAAAAATTCGGTTTATGGATTGGATAGCTTGAAGAAAATTATGGAAGGTGATATGGATGCTTTGCAGAAATTGATGAAGGAGAACGAAGAGAAGATGAAGAATTACAAAGGAGGAGATAATAATGGAACAGGTAATAATGGAACGGGTAATAATGGAACGGGTTCAAATGGAAATGTAAAAGTGAACGCAGATGGAGTAGAAGATGTTCAGGATGGAAAAGTTTACATCGTAATTGGTGCGGTAACGAAATTAGAAAACGCCAAGAAATATCAACAGATGATTAAACGTGAATACAATGAAGAAACACAGATTGTGCAGGATGACAATCAATTTTGGTATTTCATTTACACGAAGTCTTTCGATAAGAAAGAAGATGCCGTTAAAGAACGCATGCGTGCAGATCAAGTGGATGTGAAGCAAATTTACATCGGTGATGCTTGGTATTATATTTCCAAGAAGAAGTAAAGGGGAAATGTAAAATGACTAATTTAAAACGTAAAATAATCTGACATATTTACGGTCTTTCATTATTCAATTTACATTTTTCATTTTACATTCTTCCTACCGGTGCTGATCCACCAAAATCACATTTCCATCCGGATCTTTCAATGTGATAAAAGCAGGACCCGTAGTTTTTTCATTGGCTTCGGCATCTAATTTATAGCCGGCTGTTTTTAGTGATTTTTGAATTTCACGCACATCATTCCACTTTTCCATTTCTTTGGCATTTTCATCCCAACCCGGATTGAACGTAATCATATTTCCCTCGAAAAATCCTTTGAAAATTCCAATCAAGGCATTTCCATTTTTCATGATTAAATAGCCGCCCGAAATATCCATGTCTTCTTTGGCTTTGAAACCAAGTGCTTCGTAAAACTTTTTCGATGCTTCTAAATCTTTCACGTTTAAACTTAACGAGAAAGCGCCCACTTTTAAATCGGATTCTTCGGGAGTTTCTACTTCTTTTTTTGATTTTTCTTCAACATCTTTCTTTTCTGTCGTAGTGGTTTCTTTACTTTTAGGTGCAACCATGTAGCGCGTCATATAGCCCAGCGTAAATGCAGCAAGAATAACGATAATGAGGATGGATTTTTTCATAAGTAAATTTAGTAATTTTTTAATTTTTTTGAATATCAAGTTAGGCAATTTTTGATTCAAAGTGCACAATAGAAAGTGCAATTTTACTTGTTTATCATTCAATCAAATGATAAACAAGTATATTTATCAGAATAAATTCAATTATTTTTTTAATTCGAAACAAAAAATAATGCATTGGTTTTAATTTGGTTTATGATAATTCTAATGGAGTCGAATTCGACCACTTTGGAAAGCATATTTATTTAGTAGAATACGAATTAGCCAAATTCAAATATTCTCACATTGCCTTGGATAAAGAGCAGAAAGAAGCGGTGGAGGAGTTTAAGAAGGAATGGGTGGAGTGGGAGAATAATTGGAAATGCAAAATGTAAAATGAAAGATCTTCCGTTTTTAACTAGAGCCAATGCTCTTCCAAAAAGAATTATAGCAAACTAGAAAAGAATCCTTCGACAAGCTCAGGAACCGAAGAAAAAGACCCTAAGAAAAAACCAAGCTACTTTAAAAAGCCTACAAGATTTACTTTTATCTTTACCCCATGAACAACGCTGCTTATTATATACAAAAACTCGATTTGCTTCCTCATCCTGAGGGCGGACATTATAAAGAGATTTACCGCAACGAAAAAAATATTTTGGCCGAAGGTTTTGAGGAAGAACGCTCCATGGGAACGAGTATTTATTTTTTATTGCAGGCTGGCGAACGTTCGGCCTTGCATCGCATCAAGAGCGATGAGATTTGGTATCATCACGATGGCGGAGCATTAGAAATTATTGAGCAAGACGAAAACCAACAAGAAATTATTACCCGCCTCGGAAAAAATATTGCGAATGGCGAAAAATTACAACATATAGTAAAAGCCGGAAGATGGTTTGGTGCACAGCCCGCCAAAGAATCCGAATTTGTATTGGTGGGTTGCCAGGTAAGCCCAGGATTTGATTTTAGAGATTGGGAGAT
Source organism: Flavobacteriales bacterium (assembly GCA_044368255.1). Taxonomy (GTDB): domain Bacteria; phylum Bacteroidota; class Bacteroidia; order Flavobacteriales_D; family UBA2798; genus CAMBFX01. Next base: position 303 of record JBIPLT010000276.1, on the reverse strand, counting down.
GTATGAGTGAGGTTTAATCGATATTTATTGGGAGAAAGCCATTGAATTGGATAAAGAGGATAAAGAGGCAGAGGAGGAGTTTAAGAAGGGGTGGAGTGGGGAATGAGGATTACTAAATTCTAATAATAATGTAAAGGAACGGATTAGCTTCGCTGAGAAAAGTTGCAAATCGGCGCCAACGGGTTTCAAAAATAAAACACAATAAATTCATAAAACCTTTTCAAAAATCCCAACTACTCTAAAATTAATCAATTCATCATCCGAAAGTTCGATGTCGAAATAATTTGCAAGGTTGGATAATGG
>JBIPLT010000275.1:0-4010 GCA_044368255.1 Flavobacteriales bacterium | reverse complement strand
ATGTAATTAATGATTTGGATTTAGTTTTAATCATGAGTGTGAATCCTGGTTTTGGTGGACAAAAATTCATTGAGAATACCTATGAAAAAATTCGTGAATTGAAAGCGCTCTGCGATAAGAAAAAAGCGAATCCGATAATTGAAGTAGATGGCGGTGTAAATTCAACTATCGCTCCTAAATTGATGGAAGCGGGTGCAAATGCATTGGTAGCAGGAAGTTTTGTTTTTAATTCGACAGATCCGATTAAGACGATTGCGGAGTTGAAGAAATAAATCACCTCACTAAAACCAATTTCTCTCTTCTCTATTCTATGATTCTCTTTTGATTTTTGAAAAAATTAGATGGGTATTAATCAACTTTTAAATTTTGAAACTATTTCCCTATAGTTTTTATTAATTCTTTATCTGTAAGATTTTCTTGAAAGCTGCCCGCAATTTGTTTCGAAAATATTGCCTCTCGAAAATAGGTCGTTGAAAAAAACGTGCTAATTATAAGTTTTTCTATAATTACTGCAACTGCGCTTCTGCCTTTTTGATCAGCATATCCACATGTTGTTGGTAAGTCAATGAATCAATTGTTGCTAAACGTGTATTTGTACTTTCTATAATTCCGGAATCTTTATGTTGCTCCAATACCATTAAATAATAATTTTTGGCAGTCGCAGCATCTTTCATTTCAGTATCCCAAGCAACCGCTTGCAAATAAATTACATTGGTATAATTTGGATAACCTCTATGCTTATCGATAATATATTGAAATAATTCAGTTTTTAATCGGTATTTCTTTAAAGCACCTGCAACTAATCCTCCTTTTTCTAAATACATCGGAACATCTTTATCATCTGGATTAGCATCTGCAAATTCCATACATAAACCCACAAATTCCTTTGCTTTCTTTTTATCCAATGAAGTGGCTGTCAAAAATTCTTTATCCAACTCCTGCAATCTTGCTTTTTGCTTTTCAGGACTCACTTCTGTTTTAGCCGAAGAATCATCACTTTCCTTTTTTGAAGAGCTACAAGAAAAAATGAGTGAAGAAATAATTACTACTGAAAAAAATATTTTTAGTCTCATGGCAAATTGGTTTATCTTAATTTTCTATTAAATTTCATTTTATAAGCAACATCTACATCACCTCTAGAAATTTCTTCTAGCTTTCTTTTTAATAATCGTTTTCTAAGTGGCGAAATTAATTCAGTAAATAATTTACCTTCTATATGATCAAATTCATGTTGAATAATTCTTGCCGCATAACCATCATACGATTCTTTATGCTCTTTAAAATTTTCATCCCAATATTTAATCGTCAATTTTTCTTTTCTAAAAACTTCTTCACGAATTCCTGGAATACTTAAACAGCCTTCATTAAAACCCCATTCTTCTCCCTTTTCATTAGAGATTTCGGCATTAATAAAAACTTTCTTGAATCCTTTCAACATTTCGGTTCCTTCTTCTTCATCATCTGCAAAAGGAGTAGCGTCAATCACAAACAATCTTATTGATTTTCCAATTTGAGGAGCAGCTAAACCCACGCCACTGGCATTGTACATTGTTTCAAACATATCCTCTATCAATTGAGAAAGGCCTTCGTAATTCTTATCTATTTTATCGGCTACTTTTTTAAGAACCGGGTCGCCAATAGCAACAACAGGTAAAATCATATGACAATTTTAAAATATAAATTTGGAAAAAATATTTTCAACGAATTCTTTTTATTTAACGAACGGTTAAAAATTAAGCTTGAGTAGTTGGCCCACCAAAACCCATAGGAATTCCGCCACCCATGCCTTCAGTTTCTTTAATAGTACCATGACCTGCTTCAAACTTATGAATGTTATCTGAAAGGGCATGTAATAATCGTTTTGCGTGCTGAGGAGTTAACACAATTCTAGATTTCACTCTAGCTTTTGGAACACCTGGCATAATTCTAACAAAATCTACAATAAATTCTGCATTACTATGTGTAATGATAGCAAGATTAGAATAAACACCTTCGGCTACTTCTTCAGATAGCTCGATATTTAATGCATTAGGATTTTCTTTTTCGCTCATAAAAATGAATTTTTAAGTGACAAATGTAAGAAAAAAATCAGTCCAGAAGAACTCTTGTCTCGTTGTCTGTATTAGTTCAACCATCAGATTTCAATTCGACTATGCCAATTGAAATCTGGGTTTCACTAAAACGCGAAATAAACAAATGGAGCAAAGGCTGAGTAAAATTGATGAATAAACAATCCGGCTGCAAAAACAATCAATGCTTTCATCCAAATGGGTGTAGCAATAAATAATTCCATTGTTCCATCTTTCGTGCGGTTCGGCATCCAATGAATCACATAAGAAAGTAAAATAACAATCATTACTACTGGGTATCCCGATATTAATTTACCATAGAATACTTCCCAACTAAAATCAAAATTATAGAAGATTCTAGTTAAGAAATTGTTGGCCTGATCCATACTTTGAGCACGGAAAAACACACGGGTGAAAGCAATAAAATTAAACGTGATTAATATTTTCCAGAAATGAACCAGAATGAAATTACTTTTTTCATACGGACTAATTCGCTTCCAATATTTATAAATGACCAATGCTAATCCGTTTAATCCACCCCAAATAATAAATTTCATTTCGGCACCATGCCATAATCCACCCAATAACATTGTTATTAATAAATTGATATCCGTAGTGATGAATTTGCGATAAACCGGAATAAATAATCCAATTAAAGTTAATGCCACAAATATTCCGCATAATAACCAGAAGCTAATTCCAAAATAATAATTAGCTACTCCAGCTATAAAAGCAGCAATCAACGGAACAAAAAAGTAGGACATGAAACTTGCTTTTTTATTTCCTCCTAATGGAATATAAAGATAATCTTTGAGCCATGATGAGAGTGAAATATGCCATCTCTTCCAAAAGTCGGCCACGTTTAATGCTTTGTAGGGCGAATTGAAATTTTCATTCAAATGGAATCCCATTAATTTAGATATACCAATAGCGATATCGGTATATCCACTAAAATCTCCATAGATAATCATGGAATATCCCCATAGTGCAACGAGTGCCACAAATCCGGGATATAAATCAGGTGCTTCAAAAACTCGATCCACAAAATTGAGTGCGATGAAATCGGCCACTACAATTTTTTTGGTAAGTCCTTTTAAAATCATCCAAATTGACCAACCAAAATCGCGTTGTGTGAGCGTAAACGGCTGATAAATTTGCGGAATAAAATCTTTTGCACGAACAATAGGACCAGCCACTAATTGCGGAAAGAACGTAACGAAGAAACCAAAGTCAATAATATTTTTTACGGGTGTAAGTTCCTTTCGATAAATATCGATGCAATAACTCATCGTTTGAAAGGTGTAAAAAGAAATTCCTACCGGAAGAATAATCTTTGAAGCACACATCACTTCTTCACCAAAAAAGCCGTTATTCCAATGAGCAAAATAATTAATCGGCTCCCACATCGAACCCGTTAATTCATTAAAAGAATCGGTAAAAAAATAAGCATACTTAAAATAAGCGAGAACAAAAAGATTTATTCCCATTGAAGTGTACAGTAAAATCTTCCGTTTGGCCTGACTATTACTTTTATGAAGCGCGCTTCCGATGAAAAAATCAAAAACAGTGGATGCAATTAAAATACTTACAAAAAGTCCACTCGTTTTGAAATAGAAAAATAAACTTACTAATAATAAAAAAGCCGAGCGTAAAAGCTGACGATTATAAATCATACAATAAATCATATAAACTCCGGCAAAGAAAATCCAGAAGTTCATTTGAGTAAATTGAATGGGTGCAGTTATATTATTAGAGAAATCATTCGCTTTGTCACCAAGTTCTTCACAGGTGAATGACGGATAGGTTCCAAATAAATTTTCAAAGCGTGTTGACATTAGTCTTCGTCAGTTAATCGGATTAAACGTTTAAATTCAAATTCATCCAAATATTTCAAAAACGCTTCATAAAATAAATCGCCTTTCAAATAATATCCAGTAGGTG
>JBIPLT010000069.1:0-12604 GCA_044368255.1 Flavobacteriales bacterium | reverse complement strand
CATTGCTTATCCCAACCTTGTCTGTTTTTTATGGCTCTAACGATTCCATCGCGCTGACATTCCTGCCAAATAATATGATGCTCCTTACAAAATTTTGCTACGGCTTTATCTCTTTTATAGGTGAGTTGAATTCCACTTTCCTGATAACTGTAAATATTTTTTACTTCAAATTGATTATTGATAGCGTTCAATACGGTTAAAGCTTCTGCATAACATACATCAACTTGCTTGTTGTAAGCATTTAATTTTTTATTTAATAGAAGAATAGAATGATACTGAAATTGAAGATGTCGCAAACTAGTATCAGGATAGTTGATGATGGAAGGTTCAAACAAAAAAAGAATGATGTAGGGCAATCCATTTTGTTCTGCCAAGTGTAAAGGCAAATGATCTTGCGAACGAATATCTCTTTTAAGCCAAACAATATTTATTTGCTGTTTACTCAACTACCAATTTTTTAAATATTTCTCACACTTTTTCCAGTAACTAAAAAACGAAGGGTAGTAGCCTTGTACTTCTTCAAAAATCCAATCTCTCTTATGTTCAATTCCCTTGTAATGCTTGTTGGTAGGATGTTCCTTATAATTTATTTTATGGATATCAATAGTATTAAATGCGTCATTAAATTCACCAACATAAACTTGAATGTTATTTATATTCTTTGCTAAATCTAAAATAAAATGAATGGTTTTATCGCACACCGGGTATTGTTGAAAGAAGCTTGGTTCTAATAACAATAGTCTATTTGCGCTAATATTTTTATCCCAATTACTGTCTAAATTATAAAAATTATAAATATAAGTGGGCAGGTTATTATCCAATACAAAAGATGTATTTTTTGGTAAATTAGTTTTTAGTTCTAGCGATAAATAATCATTCAAAACATCCGGTGTTGCCATACTCTCAAACTCATTGTAGTCAACATCAAGACAAGTATTTTTTTGATTAGTTTGGCAATACTTATTTATATTCTCTTGGTTGGCAAAATATTTTTTATTACTAAAACTTCCTGCAACCCATTGCCAGCTTAAAGCATTGCTTGCCCAATCGGCATCAAGCAAATAATAATACATCCATTGTGCGGGTAGTAGCCAATGACTTTTAGCTATGTTGCAAGCTAAACTTGAAACATACATTCTACTATGATTGTGGATATAACCAGTTTCATATAAGGAATGAATAGAAGTATCAATGGCATCAATACCCGTTTTTGCATTCACGATAGCACTACTAATTTTAGTGTTATAACAATTAGGCTGAATATGCTTTATATCTTTATTGATATCCTCTTTTAGAGCAATCCATACTTGTTGAAAATAATCACGCCAAGCCAGCTCTTTTAAAAAAATTTCAATCTCATTAGGTTTATAGTTTTTGGTCAAAACACTTGTTGCTAATTGCTTTGTAGAAATAACACCTCTTGAAATATAGGGAGATAATTTAGTAACAGCACCATCTAAATGGTTTCTGGTTTTACCATACTTAATGGGGTCTATTTTATCTATACTATCTCTAATTTCGTTGATATCGGTAGTAAAAAAATTCACTTTATTTATTTTTAATTGCTTCTAAAATTCCATCCCATAAATTAATCCTTATTTGTAATGTTTTAATTACAAATTCTTCTGCTTCTTGCCATTTCAATTATTTTGTCTTTGTCAATTTGTTTTAGCAATTTATCCTCTTATGATTTTTTTTTCACGCAAAGTGTTTAATAATAAATAATCATCATTAAAGACTTTACTTTTTTGCGCTTCAAAAATAAATAGTTTATGATCACCGGTTTGTATTGCTTCAATTTTCTTTAGCAAGACCAAAGCACTGCAATCTTTCAATACATCTAAATCTTCCCAATTAATCAATATATTTTTCTTGAATAAATAATTATACTTATTATAATTTTTACCACTCAACTTACCCAATTTGTTTACTAAACTAAACTGCGATTGATGCAAGAGCTGCAACACAACTAAGTCATTTTGTTCAATATTTTCAAGAGTTTTAGTATTATTATACACGGCTACTGCATACAGTTTTGGTTTCATACTTATAGCAGAAACGTAGGTACAAATATTCATATTTACCACACCATGATGATTGTAGGTGGCTAAACTATAAACTGGCAAATTGGGTATGTTCCAGGCTTTTTTCATTTTTTACACTTTATGTTCTGTATTAAAAAACGCAAATTTTCAGCATAAATTGGATTAAACATAATGATTATTTAGGGAGTGATTGGGATAAATTATTAAACATAGTTACAATTAGAATTTTTCGCTACTAAAGAGCTCTAAAAAAATACTTTCTATTTTTTGAATTTTTTTTTGCTATTTCGAAACTTTTTTATAATCATTAAGTATAAGCTTTTAATATGATACAACTTTACCCTTTAATTTTAATCACTAAGCTAAAAAAGGAGGTAATATGTTGTGCCGATTATTTTCAACATTTGGATGGCAATTTTGTTATTATTCAACACCAAGGATTGGCCATTATTTAAATTCGTCATCGGATTTTTATTACTCTTTATCGCACCTATTTAATCATGATGATTTCTTTCTTGATTATCCTCAGGGATACAATCAATCTACCAGTACTGATTTATACAAAGAAGTGCATCATCATTCAGCAAAAATAAATCCATTCAATTCTTCATTACGATTTAAAAGATTTAAAAGTTAACCTCAACTCCTATTCGAATAATTAGTTTGTTCCTTTTCATTTTGGTTGCATTATAGGGCTATAACCTTATGCCTTTAATGAAATTAAATAACAATTCGATAGTGCACACCCTGATTGTATGCCAGCATATAAGTTTTTCATTTAACATTAATCTATCTCAAAAAATATAAAATTTTGTCGATGTAAAATGTAAGATTGTAGCATTAATCTATCCTAGTAGTAACTCTTAAATAATATGCTTTATGAAAAAATTACTCACCACCCTGTCCATTACAATTATGAGTTTAACTCTTTTTGGACAAACTGATTTCGAAAAAAAAGTAATCGAGCAAATCAATATCCACAGAATGTCAATGGATCTACATGCCGCAACCTTTGATTCCGCAGCCTATCAAATGGCTAGGGAACAAGTTGATTTCATGGTTAAAACCAATAATCTACCTCCAATTAAAATTGTTGGGGAGGACGGGAAGATAGTTGTAAAAAAACTTAGAGCACAAATGCTAGAAAATAATTTCACTGGTAATGGTGGATGTGTTTCACAAACGGATTACATCCGTAATAATGGAGTAATTAGGTCTGACCAAGAATTGATTTCAAGGATAATTAAGTTACTGATTTCTGATAGACAATATGAAGTCAATATGCTTTTACCTATTAGCCCAACACTTAATCAAAAATATGTGATTGGTGTTAATTCTACCGTTTCAAACGGGAAATTATATACGGCTATGGTACTATGTGAAGTTAAATAGTAATTTAAATAAAAAAGTTTTTTAAAATCTCTTTTATTCTTATCACTAATTAAAAGCAAAACTGCTGCATAGAACAGTAAGTTTGTTCCTTTTCATCTAGGTTGCATTATATGGATAGTTCCAGTTTGAATGGCATAACAATTTGGTATGACCTGGAAAATCGCCAAGATGGAATGATTATAGAATCGCTTTATTTTTCGTTGACGTCTTCTGATTTTTGTAACTCACTATATAAAAGTATGGTTAGAACAATAACTATAAATGGGATGGACATAACCATCATTTCAATAATGGATTCTGATTTAAATTAAATATATGCGCCTATGAAAACCAAAATCTTTTTCCTTTTTTTCCTATTGGCAAATTTAGTTTCTGCACAGGAAAAGCCTGATCTTAGCGATCCGCAAATCGTAGAAAACGCTAAAACTTTAGTGAGTATGTTCGATAAAATCGACTCGGCTTTGGCTTATAAAACGCCTGCTGATTCGACCAATTATTCTAATCTGATCAATGAATTGCGAAATAAAAATAAATCCGCATTAACCAAGCGAGTCAACAAGGACAGTTATTGGTATTACACCATTTTTGCTAGTGAATTCAGGGCTTCGGATTATGATAACCCCATTCATTACAATGAAGGAATAAAAACCGTTTATAAAGCATTTAATTTTATACATAAACAAATAGGCGAAGATTTTATTCTCCATGAAAAATATTATAATAATAGGGATAACATGTATCCAGGATTAGGATACGAAATTACATTTACGGTTAAACTAACCAATCCCGCTGGAAAAAAGATAGAAATGATATTTAATGTAAATAAAGCATTCGAAATACATTCTATTGGTTTCGAGATTTGGGAGTAAACCTTACAAGAACATAACAGGGACTCGAATTTTAAATCAGATTTCGTGAATAAAATATTATTGTAATTCTCAATTATTAACCTTTAACACTACTTGATTATGAAAAACCTAATGGTAATTATTTTACTAAACATTATAAGTGTTAATGTAAATGCCGCAAAAGATACTTCGAATTACCCTACTCCTGATTATACAAAAATAAAAACAGTTTATAAAGTAAAAATAAAAATTGAGAAATCTACGGTTTTAAAAATTTATGAAGATAATCTATATGAATATATTGAATATAATAATGATTATCCAAGAGTGAGTTGCAAAAAAGAATTGGGTAAATATACTATTCTAAAAAATAAATTAATCCTCACTAAACCATTTATTGCTGATTCTTCCATTGAATTTAAATTGAAGGATTCGTATTATATCGGAAAAAACGGATTACATACAAGATGGATTGATTATATTAAAAAAAATAGACCGGATATCCCTAAATACAAAACGGATGACTACCAATTTCCATGGTTTTTTAAAAGTCCCTATCTTCTGATTAATTCTGATGAAATTATAGGAGAGAAAGATATACTAATAATGATGGAATATGTTCTAAGAAATCAAAAATCTGAAAAAGATAAAGTAAAAGCTATTTCGGAATTTATGGTAGCCAATATAAACTATGGTAGTGCAGAAGATGGTGAAAGTAATTATGAACGAATTTTATTTGGGAAAAACAATAAAGCGGTTTGTGAAGGATACAGCCGAACATTCGTTTCACTATGTTCATTGGTTGGCATAGAGGCAAAATACGTTGTAGGCCCAGTAAGAACTGGATTCTCTGAAGTTCTATTTACTTATTCAAATCATGCTTGGAATCAAGTAAAAATAATTAATAAATGGTATGTAGTGGATGTAACATGGATGGAGGCTGACGATTTTTGGTTACTTCCTAATTATGATGATTTCACCTTATCACATATAGAAGAAAAAAAAGAAAATAGATTAGACTCCATAACGATTGATGATTTCTCCTCTTCGTTAATAATTTACCCAGTAAAAAATGGTAGTTATACTCGCGCATTAGAATTATCCGTTAAAGAATCATTTCAATATTGTAAAGATAGTTTTATAATTAAATTTCCTTTGTCGTTTCAAGCTTCAAATATTTTGAAATATAATTCGGAAAAAATGTTTACAAAATTTAATGACGAAAAAACATCCTTTAAAAACAATTCAGAAAAAATAAATTATAAAATTTCAAAAAATAAATTAGAACAAACGTTAACAATTTATTTGAAAGATACCTTAAATAACATTACTATAAATATTAAGGGAATAGGAACCATTCATTTTATGATTGTAAATGGCACAAAAAACGAATTAGCCAAATATCTTATAGATCATGTAAATACTAAAAGTGTAATGTCTTTTACCTACGCATTAATGTCGAGTTTGATTCTAAAAGATAAGAAAGCATATGAGAAATTGTCTAATGAAAAAACTGTTTTATCGTATAAAAATGCGCTAGCAAAATTTGAAAAAAATCAATTACATAATTGGGATTTCAAAATATTTGGTTGTGCAACACACTTCAGTTATCATGATGATGAAAAATTTAAAAAACACAGTATGGAAGTAAACCGAACTGGTTTTAATATTGAAATTTTGAGCAATGAAAATGGAGAGCATTTCTTTTACGATTTTGATTTCTATTCATTTCCAGATTATGCTAAAAATTAGCGCAATGAATAATAATTGATCCAGAAAATTCGGTTCGAACTCTAATTCATACAAAAACACTTCAATTCAGAGGGTAAAAAGTAAGATGTATGAATGTGGTATTTTACCCAAATGTTTAAACCATGTTTATACCAGAATAAAAAAACCTCTCAGAATTCTGAAAGGTTTGTTTTTTAGTGTGGGAGTTGAGGGATTCGAACCCCCGACCCTCTGCTTGTAAGGCAGATGCTCTGAACCAGCTGAGCTAAACTCCCGTTGAGGGATGCAAAGATAACAGTTATCAATTATCTTGCAAAAATTATATTTAAAATTTAAATCAGCTTGAAAACGTGACGTTTAACATCGATTTTTTTTTAAAAAAGCGTATTATTTCTTACTACTTAAATAAAACGACATCGCCAGTTTAATTTCTCCATAGGTAAAATCATCGCCTAAACTATTTTTGATCGGACCAAATAAAGTAGTGTCCAAAGATTTCGACATAGCTATAATTTGATTCATTCTATCTTCTGAAATCATCGTTTTAACATCAATCATTCCTAATCCTGCATAATAAGATAAATGGGTTTCGATTGTACCAACTGTCATATTACGTTCTTTTGCTATTTCTTCAATCGATTTTCCGCTTTTAAAAGCTTCGTAAGATATTTTCTTGGTATCAACTTTTTCCTTTTTTAGGCCGGCTTCTTTTTTATCCTTGCTACGTTTTTTCGTTTGCAAAACCGTTTTGATTGATTCCACTTCTTCTGAAATCCGTTCTTTGTTCAACTCTACTGTATTGATTTTTTCTTTTGAAAATTCTTCATTTTCTCCCGATGATTTAACCATCGCCAACGCTTTATTAATCGTTTGCGTTTGTTTAAAAATCAGTTGCTCCAAATCATTCAACTCTGTTAGATAGGTTTTGATTTTCTTTTCTTTAGAGGCAACTTCCAATTGAGATTTTATTTTCTTCGAAATCTCCTTCAATAAAGGCAAGAAATGCCCTGCAGCTGCTTCCGTTCTTTTTTGTAAATTTTCTTTATAATCGGCTTGCGAGAAAATGGAATTTAACTGTGAAAGGAATTTATCCGAAACTGTTTTTACCTCTTGTATTTCTTTTAAAATCTCTACCGCCCAAACTAAAAATTTCTGTTTAGCCGAACGATTTTCTTCTTTTTGATAGCTTTCGGTATGAAATCGGAATTGCTTTTCTAAATTGGTAAAATCAAAACTATTCAAAATATATTCTTTGAAAAAGCGAATGGATTCTGATTCAAAAACAGTTTGTAATTCTTCATTTCCTGGTTTTTGATCCGAATAATCCTTGATAGTTTCATCAGTAGTCAAACTTTCTGTTCTTATTCTTGAGGTTAAAATCAATCCTTCCAATGAAGTTAATCTAGATAACGCCACATAAACTTGTCCGGGTGCAAAAGCATCACCAATATCCAATATCGCTTTCTCAAATGTTAATCCTTGTGATTTATGAACCGTAATTGCCCACCCTAATTTAATGGGATATTGTTTGAAAGTTCCCACTGTTTTTTCTTCAATTTCATTGGTGGTTTCATTCAATGAATATTTGATATTCTCCCATTCGTGATGTTCGATTACAATGGTTCTATCTTCGTTTTGAAATTTCACTTCTATTTTTTCATTATCCAAATAATCTATCGTTCCAATTTTTCCATTGAAATAACGTTGCATTCCGGTGATATCATTTTTGATGAACATCACTTGTGCACCTTTTTTTAGTTCCAAATTTTGATCTACTGGATAGGAAAACTCATTGAAATCTCCTTCAATCTCCGCTCGGTAGAAATAGGATTTTCCCTGCAGTTTTTTCAAAGAATCTTTATTCAGATTTTCGGCTTTATAATTATGGGTGGTTAGATGAATAATATTATCCGTTGGTGCTGGCACATAACCTGGGCGATAATATTTATTTAGAATTTCAATATCTGAATTACTTATTTTATTATCACGCAAATTATTCAATAATCCAATGAAAGTATCATCCGCTTGTCGATAAATCTTATCTAATTCGATATACATCGGTTTGTTATTCTGTAAAGCTTTCGCTTCAAAGAAAAAAGCCGATTTATAATATTGTTTTAAAATCCGCCATTCATCTTCCTTCACCACAGGAGGCAATTGCAATAAATCGCCAATGAAAAGCACTTGAACACCACCAAATGCCAAATGGTTTTTCCTTCTTACGGATTTTAGCATGGTATCGATGGCATCCAATAAATCTGCTCGAAGCATACTAACTTCATCGATAATCAATAATTCTAATTCTTGCAATAATTTTCGCTTGGTAGAATTCAATTGTAAACCCTTGAATAGAGTAGAAGGCGTATTTATTTTCACCTGATCATTAAAAACCGCTTGAGGCGAAGGAACGAATGATCCAAAAGGCAATTGAAATAGCGAATGAATAGTAACGCCACCGGCATTAATAGCAGCCACACCTGTTGGGGCAACAATCACTGCATTTTTGAATGTGTGTTTGATGATGTGACGAAGAAATGTTGTTTTTCCAGTTCCTGCTTTTCCAGTTAAAAATACATGTCGGTTGGTGTTGTTGATGAATCGCGAAGCAAGTTCTGCAGGGTGAATTTCAGTTGTTGTCATTTAAATTTGGTGTAGTTATTTGTTAGTTGATGTTTCTATTAATTGTTGTTGTGTGGACAAATGTAAAATTATATTTTTTCAAATTCCCTGGAAGCTTAAAATTACGTTTTTTATACTAAGTATAAAGTATGGTTTTTGTATTGGATTTTCCTAAACTCTTAGTTTTCAGAATTTCATAGTTCCCATTTTCAAACTATATTTGTGAAAACTTTTTCACTATGAATATTCGTCATAACTGGACTAAACAAGAGATTCTCGATATATACAACAAACCATTATTGGAATTGGTTTATGAAGCGGCAAAGGTTCATCGTCAGTTTCATGATCCTAAAAAAGTGCAAGTAAGTTCACTTATTTCCATCAAAACCGGTGGATGTCCCGAAGATTGTGCTTATTGTCCGCAGGCTGCACGATACAATACAAAAGTGAAAGTGCATAAATTGATGGAAGTGGATGAAGTGATGGAATTAGCAGGAAACGCAAAAAAGAACGGAGCATCTCGTGTTTGTATGGGCGCTGCTTGGAGAAATGTGCGCGACAATAAAGATTTCGATAAAGTTTTAGATATGGTGAAAGGTGTAAATACCTTGAATATGGAAGTATGTTGCACATTGGGAATGTTAACCGAAGATCAAGCAAAAAAATTGGCTGATGCTGGTTTGTATGCCTACAACCATAATTTGGATACTTCTGAAGAATTTTATGATGATATTATTTCTACACGCACCTATGAAGATCGTTTAGAAACATTGCGTAATGTGCGTAAAGCGAAGTTGACTGTTTGTTCAGGTGGAATTATCGGAATGGGAGAATCTACCGAGGATAGAGTAGGAATGTTGTTGACATTAGCAAATTTGCCAGAACATCCACATTCTACTCCCATCAACGCATTGGTTCCGGTGGAAGGAACTCCATTAGAAGAACAGAAAATTGTTTCTATTTGGGAAATGGTTAGAATGATTGCCACCACAAGAATGGTAATGCCAGATACGGTAGTACGTTTATCTGCGGGGAGAACACAAATGTCGATCGAAGGACAAGCATTTTGTTTTATGGCAGGAGCAGGAAGTATTTTTGCTGGCGATAAACTATTGACCACACCGAATCCTGAATTTAATGACGACATGGAAATGTTCAAATTATTAGGTTTAGAACCCACTGCGCCTTTTTACCGTGAACCTCAAAATAAAACCGAAAAGGTTACAATTTCTTAAGTGAAAATTAATTCAGCCGAAGAGCATCTTCAAAATAAATTGCAACAACGAAAAGAGGAAAATGCTTTTCGTGAATTAAGAGTTTCTTCAATAGAAAACATTGATTTTTTTACCAATGATTATTTAGGATTAGCTCTTGAATCAACTAATTTTGAATCTCGCAATTTGAAATGGGGATCCACTGGTTCTCGTCTTTTGGGAGGAAACGATTCTTCTCATCAAGTCTTGGAAATTTTTTTAGCAGAATTTCATCAATCACCAGCAGCTTTAGTTTTTAATTCGGGATATGCTGCCAATACAGGTTTATTTTCATGTATTGCCAAACGCGGTGATACTTTTATCTATGATGAATATGTGCATGCTTCTATTCGAGATGGAATTAAATTGAGTTTAGCCAATGCATGGTCTTTTATGCATAATGATTTAGATTTTTTAGAGAAAAAACTCATCATGGCAAAAGGAAATATTTACGTTATTGTTGAATCAGTTTATTCCATGGATGGTGATTTTGCTCCATTGAAAAGAATGGTGGCACTTTGCGAAAAATATAATGCCAATTTAATTGTTGACGAAGCACATGCCAATGGAATTTTTGGTAATAAGGGTGAGGGAAAAGTGATAGAGGAGAATTTACAGAAACAAGTTTTCGCTCGAATAATTACTTTTGGAAAAGCTTTAGGCTCACACGGTGCAGCCGTTTTAGGGAGTAAAGATTTAAAAAATTATTTGATTAACTTTTCACGACCTTTTATTTATACCACCGCTTTACCTCCTGTTGCAATTCAACATATTCGTCATCAATATGAGCAAATGATAAAGGCTATAGAAAGAAGAGAAAAATTATTTTCTTTGATTGATTATTTTAACTCCAAGAAGGATAATACAGAATTAGAAATTGAATCGCCTTATTCAAAATCACCTATTCAAACCATTATTATTCCCGGCAATGATAATGTGAAAGCGAGAAGTAAAAAGTTGCTTGAAAATAAAATGGATGTGAGAGCTATTTTAAGTCCAACCGTTCCTGAAGCGAAAGAAAGATTAAGAGTTTGTTTGCATTCTTTTAATTCGGAAAAGGAAATTGACTTGTTGTTTAATTGTTTGACAGAATAATTCTATTCAAAAGTATCTAAATATAATTTCTCTACTTTTTCTCTCGCCCAAGGTGTTTTTCGTAAAAAAGTAAGGCTTGATTTTATACTCGGATTATTATTAAAACAGCGGATATCAATGGTCATTCCTAATTCTGGCCAGCCATATTTTTCTACCAATCTTTTTAGAATGAATTCAAGAGTTAAGCCGTGGAGGGGATTGTTTTTTTGAGTGGTCATTTTTTAAATTTGGATTTATTCTTTCACCACCAAGAATTTCTTCGTTACTAATTTCTTTTCTCCGCTACGGATATTCAATAAATAATTTCCATCCGCTAAATAGGCCATATTAAAAGTAATACGGTTTTCACCAGCTTGAGTCATATCCGAATATAATTCTTTTACTTTTTGCCCTAAAACATTGTAAATTTCTATCGTAATTTCTTGAGATTCTTCCAACGAGAAATCATAGGTGAATATAGAATTACCGGGATTGGGATAAAGTGTTCCATCTAAAAATCCTACCAGTGAAGTATCGGCTGAATAAGTTCTACAAGTATCAGAAGCTGAAATTTCGGCAATCCAAGTTCCATTTTCATTTCCTGTTTTTCCAAAGGTTCCCGATGCCCAAACACGGCAAGGTTCATTGTATTTTCTTTGTGTAGGAGAATAATCTCCCCATCTTTCTAAAGTATCACTTAATACATTGATAAAAGCTTCTCCTTCTTTTAAAATAGTAAAAGGCGAATAAGTTCCTCCATCAAAATAAACTACTCCCCATCCCGGAAAATCATTGGCAGAGCTATATTCAAAAGTGATCATGACTTCTTGCTCTCCAGACACAATTCCGGTTGAAGCCATATTGGGATAACCAAAATCTAAAGTATCACTGGCAATATGATAACCAAAACAATTCATTTCCATTAAATCAATTACGCCATGATAAATAGAAGAATTTCCTGTGGCCGTGTCTGTACTATTTTGAACAAATTGAATATAATTTCCCTCCCAAGATCCTCCTAAAACACGAGAATCATTGGTGGCTAATTTATGTCCAGATGGTTGCAGTGCATCTTTTGAAACGAAATAGGAAGTGTTTGATTGTATATGAACAATGTCTAGCGTTTGATTACTATCTATAATGGAGCCATCCAACTTTAACATAAAAATAGAATCACATTCGGCCGAAAAATTTCTATTAGATAAAAAATATTGCGTTTGATTGTATACACCATCCGCTTTTCTAACCGGATGAATATTTCGAATTAATTTTCCTTCATACATCAAACTATCCCAAAAAATCACAGGTAAAACAGCCTCACCATTATAACCCGCTTCCTTATCACATTCCCAAATTAATGTTCCGTCAAATCCTGTTTGCCACGGTTCACCCGGAACTATTAAATTTATGGTACAGAAAAAATCTTTTTCATTTACTTCAATGGCCGGATAATCCGACCAACGATTATTATTTAATGGATTACCAGGAAATACATAAATATTCCAAGGATCCATAGGATGATTAGTACTAGAAAATGCTACAATTATCTTTGAAGAAGCTGGTGATGATCCGTTGAGATAAACTAAAATAAAACGATCTTTTTCGGGATCGTAAATTACTTTCGGGTCGTATTTGTTATTGG
>JBIPLT010000411.1:0-4043 GCA_044368255.1 Flavobacteriales bacterium | reverse complement strand
GCCTCACTAGGGCCTGCGTCGCAATTCCACGCAAAGTTTTCGAGCTCGTTGGTGGATTATGTACTGAATTTCCAGGTGCATTCAATGACGTCGACTTTGGCAACAAATTAGTGCGGCACGGCTATCGGATGATTTGGACGCCTCATGTCGAAATGTTCCATTTTGAGTCTGTCTCACGCGACCCCAAGGTCTCAGAGCAAGAGATTCTTCTCGTTGAAGCACGTTGGAGCTCTGTTATTCGCTCCGAAGACCAGTATCTTCCAGATTTTGAATCAGGCCTAGTTGGAATTTATTAACCGACTCTGTTTGCCTGCGATCGCTACGCTGTCTCATATGTCTCCAGAAATTCTGCAAGGAATTGCAACCGGTTGCCTAGCTCTTTCTGGGGGAACTCTTGTCATCATCCTTGCCAGACGACAGATGCTTTCTTTTCGTTATGCCGCGGGTTGGTTGGTTCTACTCACGCTGACTGCACTCTCAGGCATTCTTATCCCGCTGACCCGCCCACTGGCTGATTCTCTCAGCACCACTCCAGGCGTACTTGTTTCAGGCATGGCAATCTTGATACTTGTGCTGATTTGTATTCAACTTTCGGTGAGCATTTCGGGACTACAAAAACAGGTACAACGACTGGCCGAAGAATTAGCTCTCCACGAAGTTGAAAGTGATGAGCAGGATCATCAGCGAGATTCTCAATGAAAAAACAAGTCTTAGTGGTTGTTCCAGCTTGGAATGAACAATCCTCAATAGTCAAAGTCATTAGAGAACTAAAAGCACATGGTTTCGACGTGCTGGTCGTAGATGATGGGTCAACAGACAACACACACTCTGTCTCAAGACTCGCCGGGGCAATAACAATTCGACTTCCATTTAACTTAGGGGTTGGAGCCGCGCTTAGATGCGGCTTTAAATATGCGGTTCAACATGGATATCAGGCAGTCGTTCAGTGTGATGCTGATGGCCAACATCCGGTCGACCACATCGAAGCACTTATCGCTACAGCAATACGAGAAAATTCTCATATGGTTATTGGTTCTCGTTTTTTAGATAGCGCTGGGAAAATGGAACTCTCTTTCATTCGGCGTTTTGCGATGCGAATTCTTGGCAGGTCAGCGTCGCGCGCTTGTCAAACCCCGATAACCGACGCGACATCTGGCTTTCGAGTGATATACACGCCGCTACTTAACGAACTTGCCGAAAAACTTCCCCCTTATTACTTAGGTGATACATACGAAGCTTTGGTTTCGTCCGGACGGGCTGGTTATCGAATCAGAGAAATTCCTGCGCCACTCATGGAGCGCGAGCACGGCAAGTCATCTGCCCACCCCATCAAAGCAGCTCGACTGACAGTGAAAGCGATCTTAAGTGCTGTCCTACATGTCCATCAGAAACTCGATGGCCAAACAAGCACTAATTGACTTGGTACAACCAACGATCTAAATCCATCCACTTAAACATCGACTTCTCCAACAAGCACGGGGCTGTCAAAGGTCGAGTTGAAATAATCCAACCCATCCCAAGGGTTTTGAGTCCTTGGTTGCAGGGAGAAATTGAAACAACGATTTGATCCCCAGAAGAATTGACCACAAGATCATCGCCGAAACTTTCATCCCAAGAAAAACGAAGATAACTGGCGCCCTGATTCCATTGATCCTCAAAAACCAGGGACGGATCGATAGCTGAATAAGCATCGCGATTCGGACCCCAGCCCTGCTGTCCTCCTAAGAGCGGCAATCCATTAGCAGCGATAAGAGCATCTACATAGATGTCGTCCGAGCCCACGCGGGACATCGGAGTATTGGCTCTCACACTCGCAGAAATGGTGGAAGCTGCAGGTGAATTCGTTAAGTCAACAAACACTGACACTAAGGGATTCACGGAGCAGGTCGACCAAACCGCGAATGCCGCCAATGGGACTAACCCCAGGTATCGCCAAGGCCACATAATCAAACAAAGCACACCGACAGACATCGCAGTGCCAGCCATCCAAATCGCTTCAACGCTCAAATTTGGTACGTTTGCTCGAAACGAAATTCCAGCATTCAGAGTAAAAACAAAAACCAATAGCGCTAGAGAAACTGCGACAAAACGTCGACGCTTCTGATCCAATTCCTTGAGTTCAGAAGTCAAAATCAAGATCGCTGGAATCAGCCAAACAACCCCGCCGATTTGAATCAACCGATCGCCAGGGATAAACCGCAAAGGGTTGAAATGCAACAAAACGGTCGGCCAACTAAAGATTCCCCACCCAATGAGCACTAGCCCCAATATTGAGGTGCTAGTCCAACGTTGAGCAACGCTCTTTCGTGAGTCAGTAGAGGTTGAAGCGACGCTGATCACCCAAACCAAAACTGCGACCAATGCGAGAACTAGCCAACCGAGAGCGCCTTCGCTTTGGTTCGTGCCCTGAATCACGCCCGTCGAGTTCCCAAGTGCAAAGTCAAGTGGTCCGGAGAAGAGGGGAACAACTAATCCTCCCCCGTTGCTCCGACGTCCTCCTGGATAAATTGTCTGCGCCAGTGTTGAGTATTGTCCGCGAATCATTACGTACCAAATTCCAGCAATAGTCAACGCTGTGAACCCAGAAATCAACACGGGTCGGATTGCTTTCCTCAGAAGTCCTTGCTGACGGAGCAAGTCGAACCCCAAAGCTGCAACGATGAGGAACGTAGTCAGTGACCATGGTTGGTAGACAAAAGGAATCCGCGAAAGCACTACACCACCGATTATTGGCAGCAACATTGAGATAAAGCGTTCGGACCACATTTGATTTCGCCAAAACTTTGATAATTGATCTTGTTGAGCAACGAACTGCATCAAAACAAGTCCAAAAACACAGGGCCAAATCACCTCAAGCGGCGAATAACTCCACCAAGCCACGGTTGAGGAAAAAGTCACAATCGCTACAGCAAAAAGTGCCTGTCTAGGTGAACGCTGGTTTAAACGAAATAATGCGAACAAGGATACTGCAGACATAAAAATCGGGAACCACCACACAGCAGCGAAACCACGGCTACCCATTTTCTCAAAAATGCTTCTCTCTGGAAAGATGGCAGTAGACACGATTCTTGAACTAGTCGTAGAAAGTGATTCATCTCGAAATTCAAAAGGAGAGTTGAAATCAACATTCCACGAATCATGCAAACGACCAATCTGATACGGCGTTGACCGCAACCACTCGTCACTTCTGATCGGCCTCGGTTTGCCTGAAATTTCGTTAGCTGAATTTTCTTCGGTTGAACTCGAAAAATTCAGCGCCAAACTTGAAGTAGTTACATTGAAGGCAATCGCCCCAACATAAAGAGCCCCAAGAACAAGACAAAAAAACACTACGGGCTTCTTGAACCAAGCCCCTAGGTTGTGACCAGAACTTTTTGGACGGTTCATCGTGGGCTAATTCTCGAGGAAACTCTTGTACCAGCAAAAAGGATGATCTTCCTAAGCACTGGCTCCCAAACAACGCTCGCTTGTTTAATCACTTGTGGTAGATGCTGACGACGAACTTTGCTCGCTTCATCAACTGAACCTTGGCGCGAGCCCACAGACAAAGAGCCCTCGTGCCAGCGAAACTCCGCTAACGGTTCTTTCAAAAACCCAAACTTTCCCACTTTCCTCAATTTCAAGAAGAGATCAAGATCAAAGGCCCACTTCAAACTTTCGTCTAATCCACCGACTTGTTCAAATGACGATCGCCTAAAAAGTGACCCAGGTTGAGGAATCAATTGTGGTCCGCACAACATCAATAACTCGGTCCATTTTCCACTTTTGTTCAGCCACAGCGGGTTGCCAGCACCATCGATGTATTGGCATTGCCCAAAGACAAATACTGCTGAACTTTCTATTTCTAGTGTTCTGCTCGCTTTGCTAAGAGACTGCGTCGTCAACCGATCGTCATCCCCTAACCAAGATGCAAACTGAATTTCAGTGGGAAGACTACGAATTCCTTCATTAATTGCTCGCGCTAATCCAGTACCTGGGTCGTCAATGATTCGATCTACTTTGACAGCGAGGTTTTCGTCAATTGATCTCGCCTTGACCGGTCG
>JBIPLT010000273.1:0-4049 GCA_044368255.1 Flavobacteriales bacterium | reverse complement strand
ATTAAATAAAATACGTCAGAGGATTGAGTTTCCTTAAATTAATAATCTTGGAGTTTGATACGTAGATTAATTCTAATTATATCAAGGTGGTATTTTGAATGAATAAGGCAATTCACCCCTTAGCATAGGGGAGATGTCGAGTCTTCGAGACGGATGGGTTAAATAAAATAAAAAGTAAACCCTATGGCAAATGGATTTATTATTTCGCCACGATCTTTTTTAAAGATGGAGGTAAGTTGGTAATAAGTGTAAATATGAAAATTTTTACCCCATCCCATTCTTAAAGAAACGCCATAGCGATATTGATCAAAATTAGGAACATTGTAGTTTTTGTATTTCCCCGTATTGTCAATAGTTTTAGTATGAGCATTGAATAAATATCCAAATTTCACTCCTGGATAAACATTGAAACGTGGTTTATCTTTACTGCGAATTCTAATTTCAAAAGGAATATCGAAGTAGTTCAATGAGATTTTATTTCTTTTATAATCATATCCCGAAGCAAGTGGTTCGACAGATGTAAATTCGTTTCCATCAGTATTAATAGTAGTAACAAACTGACCGTTGTGATGATAATTTTCGAAGGAAAAACCGCCACCAATACTAATTCCAATATGATTATTAAAAGGAATATCAATCATTCGATAAATATTTAAACCAATAGAATAAGGTTCTAAAGTGATATTAGAAGGCTCATTGTACCAACGATTAAATAAAAGATCAACAGCAAAGCGATGCATTAATTTAGGCGCATTATTTTTTCGAGGAAACCAACCTTGATACATTTCCCCGAGATTGAATTGGGAAAAAGTCAATGAGCTTGACAAAGTCAAGGAAAAAATTAAAAGTATTTTTTGTATTTCTTTCAATTGGGCTTCGTTAAAGTTTGTTGCCATTTCCAGGCATGTTCCATTGAATCTTCGAGAGTAAAATTACATTTCCAATTCAAAATATCATGAGCTTTTTTTACAGATGCATAAATTTTTTCAACATCACCCGCTCTTATTGGCCCAAATTCATAGGGTAATTTCATTTTATTACGACTTTCAAAAGCGTGTATAACTTCGATTATGGTATTTCCGTTTCCGGTTCCTAGATTGAAAATTTCGGGGGAGAAATTGTTTTTTTGTTTGCTCAACCAATTTAAAGAAGCAATATGTGCAATAGCTAAATCTACCACATGAATATAATCGCGAACGCAAGTTCCATCACTAGTATTATAATTATTTCCGTTGATGATTAGTTTTTCTCTCCAACCTGCAGCGGTTTGAGTAAGAAAAGGAACTAAATTAGTTGGAATGCCGAGTGGTAATTCACCAATTTCGCCAGAAGGATGCGCACCTATGGGATTAAAATATCTTAAAATGGCTATTCGAAATTCTTGATTTTCTTTCTGAAAAGCGAGTAGTTTTTCTTCACAAATTACTTTTGTTTCTGCATAGGGAGAAGAGGCTTTTTGTAAAGGCGTTTTTTCATTTACTGGTATTACTTCTGGCTCTCCATAAACCGTGCATGAAGAGGAGAACACTAAATTCAATACCTTGTTTTCCTTCATTACCTCAAGCATTACCAATAATGAATTAATATTATTATCGTAATATTTTTCGGGATTGGAAACCGATTCTCCTACCGATTTGAATGCGGCAAAATGTATTACACCAGTTGGTTTTTCGATGTTAAAAATTTCGGAAATGAATTGGCGGTCTCTACAATCTGCTTCATATAACTTAATTTTTTTGCCCGTTATTTTCTCAATTCTTCTGGGAATAAATTTTTCGGAGGCACTAAAATTATCAATGATGATGGGCTCGAATCCTGCATTAATTAATTCCACCACGGTATGCGAGCCGATGAAACCTGCTCCTCCTGTTACAATGATTTTTTGAGACATGGAGCAAAGATAGGAGAATGTTTTTATTTTTTTAACCAATAGCCAATAGCCTATTTCATTGCATCATAAACCAACATCGGGTTTTAATGCGGCAACTTTATGTACTTCTTTCGTTTTTTCGAGATAAGATTTCATAAAACTAAAAAATGCCGAGTAATTCAAAACTACTCGGCATTTTCATTAACCAATAGAATTTATTTATTCATTTTGCTTTTCTTATCCGTATTTCTCCATTGCGCATCGTATTTTGAGTCTGCATAATAGATGATGATGTCAGCATCGTATTTAGAATCTACAAAATAAACTTTATAGGTAGCATCGTATTTGGAACTCACAAAATACCAAAGTCCGTCTTTGTTTACATCATATTTTGAACTTACTTTATAAACAACCAAATCAGCATCATATTTAGAAGAGGCAACATATACTTTTACATCTGCATCGTATTTACTGTCTACTTGAAAAACAGTTTGAGCATTCGAAGAAGTAGCCAACGTCATAGTCATAGCAAAGGCACAAAGAGTAAATAGTTTTTTAATCATAGTATTTTGATTTTTAAGGTTTGATTGATTGCTACGCAATTCATAATTTTTTTATTTATTGGAGACGAAATGTACAAATATTATGCCTTGATTTTTTAATCTAACCTATTTACAAACTCCATTAACTCTCTCTGTAGCTGCACCTGTTGATCTTTAGCGTACCATTTATGTAACTCTTCGCTGTATTTGTCGGCAGTTGAGGGATTGCTTTTCAAATCCATCACTAGCTTTTGAGCAATCGCTGGACGCGGACCATATTCGCCTGTAACTTCCATTTTTTCATTAAGCTGAATTAATTTCGGAATGGATCGACCGCCCTTAAAAAGATGTGCATCGATGAGGGTAAGATTTTCATCACGGTAAACTAATCGTTGTTCAATTTTTCCTTGCGAAGCCTCTGTGATTTTATCCATCACTGGAACTATTTGCGCTGAATCGCCACACCAATGTTCGGTGATGACCAGCCAATATCTTTTATGTACGAGATTATTCAATGACTCAATGGAATCATCATCTAACACAAAGTGTTTGTTGATTCTTGAAGTCCGCTGCCAGTTAATTGGCATCTTGTCTGCAAATGTTTTGGCTGTTCCGTCTTTCATTTCTTTTTCGAAACGAATGAGGTAGTCGGAATAGGGAATTCCTTTTTCCCAGTAGGTTTTATATTCGGTTGAGGTGAGCATAATTTATTTTTAACAAAGATAAAATTCCATTTTATAATTAAGTTTTACAATGAACACAAATTGAATTAATTCATCTTCACATCCATCAACAATGAAAATTCTTTCAAAATCAATTTTATTTTTTCAATTTCTTTTTGTCAGGTAAATAATTCTTTTTAGAAACTACTTTTTTTCCAGTTTTGCTTTCTAATTCTTTTCGTGCATTGCCTGCAATTGATCCTCCTTGTTGGGCTGCTTTATGATTTTGAATAAATCCCTTTGGGCTTTTTGTTTTTACGATTTCGGTGGTTGAAGCTTCGCCTAACATTGAAAAAATCAATTCTAAATCCGTCATATGGTCACGAAGATTTTGACTTTTTAATCCTTTCACTTTTTTATATTGAGCAGGAGTTAATCCAAAAGTAGCTTTTGCAATTTCTGCAGTTAAAATCGAATATTCTTTTTGTTCTTTTACTCCTCTGTTTTTCCATTCTTCCGTTAATTCCTCGCGGATAGCAATACTACGCATCCGCTTTTCAATCCAATCATCCGGATAACCTTTTAGCTTATAAAGTTCACGTGTTCGTTGCGTTGCTAACTCTGGATTTTCAATTTCATCCAATCTATCAGAACCTACTTGTGCTAACCAAAGTTTAAAAGGCTCAGCTTTTGGCGAAGGAATAGATTGAATGATTCTTAGAAGGCCCTTAGTGTCGGAAGCTTGTATCATTCTGTTTTTACCATCAACCGCTTTCATTTCAACCAGGGTACAAACTGTACCCCAGTTGCTATTAAGAGTTTTATCACGACTTAACATTTTTTTGATGTATTGTTTTACATCAGCACTACCTGTTAGTATTGCAACTACATCTTGAACTGAAAAATACCATTTTTGTTCCGTTTCATTCCAAACAGAACGAATCTCTTTACTTTCAAATAATTTTATATTGCTCA
>JBIPLT010000209.1:0-5649 GCA_044368255.1 Flavobacteriales bacterium | reverse complement strand
AGCAGTTTTAGATGGTATCAATCAGACTTTATCAAGAGTCAATCCTAATTTATTTGGAGGTAATTCTGATAGGACTATTTCATGCTGGATAAATCAATTTCAATCAAACCAATCCGCTGTATCATTGGTCAATATCAATTCACTCAATGGACCTGGAGGTGGGTGTCTCACACAATCCTCGCTTGAAGCAGGAGACGGTGGAGCTGATTATTTATTTTGGAGGGCATGCGGTGATGCCGTATGGTCTGCAACTCGAAATCTAAATATTTGGTACCATCTGGTTATGGTTTATTCAAATAATCAGGTTAGCTTATATTTGAATAATACTTTATTGCCATCAGGTTCTATATTGTCAGGGACAACCAATACAGTAGCTAACAATTTGATTTTTGGTGGTGGACAAGTTAATAATTCAACCAATGGTTTTTGGAATGGAAAACTTGACGACATAGGTATTTGGAATCGTGTCTTAACTCAGCAAGAAATAACGAATTTATACAACGCAACCAACTGTGCCAACAACACCACTATTTCTCCGCAAACCAATTCCTTGACAACAGGCAGCAATGCTACTTTTACTGCAACAACTTTAGACCCAAACCCAAGCTATGTTTGGCAGAGTGATTTTGGACAAGGATTCCAAACATTGAACAATTTTGGAAATTACTTAGGTGCAAATACAGCTATTTTGAATATTGCAAATGTGCAGTTAGCCAATCATAATCAGCCAATAAGAGTAATATCAGCATCGGGAAATTGCATCGACACTTCTGATGTGGCAATCATAAATGTTTTGGACACGTGTATCACAAACGTTACAGTTTACGATACGCTTCTTACAACAGTTACTGACACCCTAATTATTAATGCGACAATTACAGGATTGAATCCACCAAGTAACCAAAACACCATAAAAGTTTTTCCAAACCCAGCAAATACGCACATAACAGTTGATTATGGAAACTTTACATCAATGAATGGTTACACGCTTACCATTGTAAACTCAATTGGTCAAACAGTTTTCACAACGCCAATAAATCAGCAGACATCATACATAGACCTTTCAACATGGACAGGAAATGGAATCTATTTTGTGCAGTTGATTGACCCGCAAAACAACACCATTGAAAATAGGAAAATTGTAATACAGTAAAGAGACAACCAGCCCATAACAGCACATTGGCGAATATGGCGGGTTCAAAGGTAATTTGAACATTTGTGCTTCTAAAAAACTTTAGTGGTAAAATACAGTTCAGTGTTCCTAAGCCCGCCACATCGCCAATATGCACACCGTTAGGTGCAAGCGCTGGCGACAGCTCAACAATAATCTGAAGTCTATTAATTTTATAGCAAGCACAAACTTTTTGCCCAAGAAATCATTAATTAATCTTTTTGCACTTTAAATATTTATATTAGCAACCTGACAAATTAAAGAATGGCATTAAGCTGGAACGAAATAAAAGATAGAGCATTAAATTTCTCAAAGGAATGGGCTGACACTTCAAATGAAGAAGCAGACGCAAAACCATTTTTAGTTGAGTTCTTCAATGTGTTTGGTATCAGTAGCAAGCGTGTTTCGACCTTTGAACACAGAGTGAAAAAACTTGACGACAAAGACGGCTACATTGACTTGCTTTGGAAAGGAACAATTTTAATAGAAATGAAAAGTCGGGGGAAAAACCTTGACAAAGCCTATCAGCAAGCAAAAGATTACACACATGGACTGAAACAACATGAATTACCGAAATACATTCTCATTTCTGACTTTGAAAATTTTAGACTTTACGACCTTGAAGAAGATAAGACCGTAGATTTTAAACTCAAGGACCTTGTAAATAATGTTCAGCATTTCGGATACATTTTAGGCTATCAAAAAAAGGTTTACAAAGAA
Source organism: Flavobacteriales bacterium (assembly GCA_044368255.1). Classification (GTDB taxonomy): domain Bacteria; phylum Bacteroidota; class Bacteroidia; order Flavobacteriales_D; family UBA2798; genus CAMBFX01. Next base: position 3,758 of record JBIPLT010000209.1, on the reverse strand, counting down.
CAAGACCCTGCTAATATTAAAGCAGCGGAATTAATGGGTAAACTTCACGACAGACTTGAAGAAATTGGATATACAGGACATCCATTAGAAGTTTACTTGGTTCGTATTCTATTTTTATTGTTTGCAGAAGACACAACAATTTTTAATAAGCAACAATTTCAAGAATATTTAGAACAACGTACAGCCGAAGATGGAAGCGACTTTGCATCAAAACTGCAAGAATTATTTCAAGTATTAAATACACCGAAAGAAAATCGTTTTAAAAATATTGACGAGCAACTTGCCGATTTTCCGTATGTAAACGGAAAATTATTTGAAGAGAACTTGCCTACAGCAAGTTTCGACACAAAAATGCGTCAAGCCCTGCTTGACTGCTGTTACATTGACTGGAGCAAAATATCGCCAGCGATATTTGGTTCAATGTTTCAAAGCGTAATGAACCCGAAAGAACGCAGAAACTTGGGAGCACATTATACAAGCGAAACAAATATTTTAAAACTTATCAAACCGCTTTTCTTGGACGATCTTTGGAAAGAATTTGAAAGTATCAAGGATAACAAAAACAAACTTCCCGAATTTCATAAAAAATTAAGCACTCTTAAATTCCTTGACCCTGCTTGTGGTTGCGGCAACTTCCTTGTAATTACTTATAGAGAATTGCGTTTGTTGGAATTAGAAATTTTAAGAGCATCAAATAAAACAGGACAAAGAGTATTTGACGTTAGAGAAATTATTTGGCTTGACGTTGATATGATGTGTGGAATTGAATATGAAGAATTTCCTGCACGAATTGCCGAAGTTGCAATGTGGCTTATTGACCACCAAATGAATATGCAAATTAGTAATGAGTTTGGACAATACTTTGTTCGTTTACCGTTGAAAAAAGCAGCTAAAATTATTCACGCAGACGCATTAGAAACCGATTGGCAAAATGTAGTTTCTAAAAACGAACTTACACACATTATTGGTAATCCGCCTTTTATTGGTTCTAACATAATGAAACAAAATCAACGCAATCAAATTGTAAAAGAATTTGAAAATGTTGCAGGTGGCGGAACACTAGACTATGTGACAGGTTGGTATATTAAAGCGTCTAAATTTATTCAAGACACAAAAATTAAAGTAGCTTTTGTTTCTACAAACTCAATTGTGCAAGGCGAACAAACAAATTTGCTTTGGGGTCTTTTGCAAAAAAAATACGGAATTAAAATTCACTTTGCTCATCGAACATTTAAATGGAACAACGAAGCAAAAGGAAATGCAGCAGTTTATTGTGTGATAGTTGGCTTCGCCAACTACGACACTAATAACAAGAGCATTTTTGAATATGAAGATATAAAAGGCGAAGCCCACGAAATTAAAGTAAAAAATATCAATGCTTATTTAATTGATGCAAAAGACATTTTGGTTGAAAAAAAGACAAAACCAATTTGCAATGTTCCCGGAATTATGAAAGGAAATTATTATGCGAAAAGTGAAGGTTTAATTATTGAAGAAGAAGATTTAAATTATTTGGTAACAAATGAACCAAATGCGAAAAAATGGATAAAATTATTGATTGGTGCAGACGAATTTATAAATAATCGCAAACGTTATTGTCTTTGGTTAGTCGATTGCCCGCCTGATGAATTGAGAAAAATGCCCTTAGTAATGGAACGAGTTAATCGTGTTAGAGAAGATAGACTAAAAAGCACAGATAAAGGTATGCAAAACCTTGCTCCTAATCGTTTTCGAGAAACAAATAATCCTGAAAAATGTCTTGTAATACCAGTTGTTTCTTCTGAAAAAAGAAAATACATTCCAATGGGATTTATTGATAAAAATACTATTTCAACCAATGGCAACTTAATAATGCAAGAGGCAGAATTATATCATTTTGGAATTTTAATGTCGACAATACATATTGCTTGGGTTAAAAATATTTGTGGACGTTTAAAAAGTGATTATCGTTACTCAAAAGATATTGTCTACAACAACTATCCTTGGCCAGAAAATCCAAACGAGAAACAAATAAAAGCCATAGAAACAGCATCACAAAAAGTATTAGACGCAAGACTGCAATTTCCTAACAGTTCACTTGCCGACCTTTACGACCCTTTGACAATGCCACCAACATTGGTAAAAGCACATAACGACTTAGACAAGGCAGTGGACTTGGCATACAGACCACAAGCATTTACAAGTGAAGCCAATAGAATGGTTTTTCTATTTGAGCTTTACGAAAAATATACGTCAGACCTTTTTACAAAAGAGAAACCGAAAAAAACAAAAAGACAGCTTGACAAATAATGAAACGATGAGCACCCAAAAAGCGCCAGCACCTAACAGCATGCAAGCGATAGCCGCTGTTTCAGTGCTAATTTGGAAGTTCGTATTTCTTTTATAAATTTGTAATAGGTTTGCAGTTCAGTACTTCGGTATCGCGGCCATCGCTTGCATGCAAATCGTTATGGGCAAGTTGAAAAAAAATATAGACAAATGAGAGAGCCACCGAAAAAAGAAATAGACTAATGTAAATAACATATTTTTGCTAACCAAAGAACAGGGAAACAAAATACCATTTTAAAAAACAGCGATTAATCCGAAAATCGACAATAATATTAAGAACAAAAAAACAAAAAAATATGAAATTTAAATCAATATTTCTAACAGCTATAGCAGCGCTAGGATTGTATAATGCAACAGTGGCACAAGTGCCCAATTATATACCAACCAATGGGCTTGTAAGTTGGTGGCCTTTTAATGGGAATGCTAATGACGAGAGTGGTAATGTGAATAATGGGACAGTGAATGGTGCATCTTTGACTACTAATCGGTTTGGAAGTTTAAACAAGGCTTATAATTTTGATGGGGTGGATGATGTTATTATAGTTTCTGATAACAATGAATTACGTTTAAATACTGGAGACTTCACAATTTCCTTATGGTATAAAATGAATTCATATGGTTTACCCGATAGGCATTTCATATTTAAATCAGATGGACCTGGCAGTACAAATAAATGGGGTTTTCAAAAAACTGCCGTTGTAAATGGTGGACCTTCATTATTATTTACAACAAGTGGAGCTCTCGGTATATATTTGGTTAATGCACCTGTCTCTGAAGATTTCAATTGGCATCATGCCGTTATCGTTCGCAATGGTATTTTATTTAACATTTATGAAGACGGAATTTTGTTAACATCCGTTTCCAATATTCCAATGCAAACCTCTACTCAAGCAATTCGTATAGGTGGAGATGAAATTAATGGAGGAGGTCATTGGCACCACGGCTCCCTCGACGATATCGGTATCTGGAATCGTGCATTAACCCAACAAGAAATAACTGCTTTATACAGTGCAGTTGATTGTGCCAACAATACCATAATTACCCCACAAACTAACTCATTGGTAACAGGCAGCACCGCGAATTTTACAGCAACAACATCTGACCCAAACCCAAACTATGTATGGCAAAGTGATTTAGGGCAAGGATTCCAAACGTTGAACAATTTTGGAAATTACTCAGGTGCAAACACAGCTAATTTGAATATTGCAAATATCCAATTACCAAATCACACTCAACCAATCAGAGTAATTTCTTCATCGGGTAATTGCATTGACACATCTGATGTGGCAATCATAAATATTTTGGATACATGTATCACAAACTTCACAGTTTACGATACGCTACTTACAACAGTTACTGACACCCTAATTATTAATGCGACAATTACAGGATTCAATCCACCAAGTAACCAAAACACTATAAAAGTATTT
>JBIPLT010000272.1:0-4071 GCA_044368255.1 Flavobacteriales bacterium | reverse complement strand
CAGATAAAAGTTTAGTGATGACCATTTATCCTGATTCACCAGCTTCTAAAGTTTTATCCTTGAATGATCAAATTATTGCGGTGAATAAAATGACTGTAAAAGGAGATTTACAACGATGGTTGAATTATTTTGAGAAGGATAAAATTAGTTTAACTATTTCTAGAAGTGGAAATATCTTAGAGGTGGAATTAAAGAGTGACGGCAAGAATTATTTCGAAATACAAATTATTTCCCGGAAAGGTAATTTCCCAAATGAATTAGCGAAGTCATGGAGAAGAAGATAATATTTATTTTAAGTTTTTGGTTTTTGGTTTCTTGTTCGGAAACAAAAAAGGAAGATTCTCCAAAAAAGAATGAAGCGGATGTGAAATCTGTTGTTAAACCTGAGCCAAATGGTTTTTGCGCTAACTTAACGAAAAACCAAGAATTAAAAACTATTCCTGTTCAAACTGTTCATTGGATGTATTTGGATGATTCATTGAAAAACATTTGTAGACCTTTAAATTTTCAATTGCCTTGGATGGGATCGGATATTAAGGTTTTACCAGCCAAAATTACTCCAGAGATATTGAGTTTATCTCCATTAAAAACCTTTGAGATTTTAGGTCAAGGAAAAGAGGCCGTGAATGATTCAGTTTATATTTTTCATTATTCATTAAAAAAAGATGATTGCCAATGTGATATTAATCGATATTATAAAGGAAACGTGAATGATAAAAACTTCGATGGTTTTTTAATAACCGAACAGATTATTTGTAATGCAAAATCTGATGATTGGGATTTTTCAGATACGAATTTAGATAAAAACGAAGAAGATTCTACTCAATACGAAATGCATGGGCATGATCATTGAAATTTTGAATCATTTTATTCTAATCCTTCCATACGACTCTCCAAGAATTGAGTCTGCTCAGGATGATCTTAACAAATTAAACTAACTTAAATTATTCAACCAACATAACTAATGAACTCAATTAGTTAAAATTTTTCACTTTTTTATTTCGTTAACCATTTACAAGTAAAATTACTCGCATTCGCCTTTTTCATAACTTATCACAAAAGTGTGCGTGGTTTCTTCTTTTAAAATTGTTTTTCCATTTTTTTGGATGGTTACTAATTGGTTCAATTGATCGTCTGCCATAATCCAAAATGTTTTTGTCAGAATTTCATTGCCATCAGTTTCTGTAAAAATTTCATCAAGGATTAAGGTGTCTTCATGTTTAATTCCTCGGTAGAAAATTTCACCATTGCCTTCACAGCCCTCGAAAAATGCATTGGCTGTAACGGAATTTTCAACGATTGTTAAATGAAAATCAGATTTAAGTTTTGGACCTGAATCTCCCTCACAATAAGTTTCAGAATGATAACAAAGGGTATTACTCAAATCGGCATCAGTGTTTGAATGTGTGTTTGAATTGACTCCTTCTTTTTCTGCTTTTTTAGTTTCATTCTTTTCATTAGATCCACAGCCGAAAATAATTAAAGTCAATAATAAGAGGATAAATTTTCTCATAAACAATTGGTCAGAGTTTATTGTGCTGACGCTGCACTTTTGAAATAAAATAGGAATAAAATATTAACTATTCTTCAAACTTAAGAAACTTAATCGGTAATAGCTAATCTAAAAATTTAAATTCTGCAATTCGCAAATTTACACATTGTCAAACTAAATTTTCTCCATCTTTCAATTCCACTTTCTTTCCCATCTTTTTCTGAATCACTTTGAAATGATGCAGTTCATCGGTAGAAATGAGTGAAATGGCTTCACCCGGATTTTCTGATCTTCCAGTTCTTCCAATACGATGGATATAATCTTTTGGAGAGCGAGGTAATTCGTAATTGATTACAAAAGGTAAAAATTTGATATCAATTCCTCGGGATATTAAATCTGTCGCCACTAAAATTTGAATTCTTCCCTCTTTGAAATCATGTAAGGCTTCTGTTCTTGCGCCTTGTGATTTTTTACTATGAATGGCTCTGGCATCAATTCCGTTCTTACGTAATTTATCGGCTACATTATCGGCTTTATAAGTTGATGAAGTAAATACCAAAACTTGTTTCAACCCAATTTGCTTAATGATATAACGAAGTAAAGGCCCTTTCTTTTCATCTTCTACATGATAGGCGGTTTGCGTTATCAAATCGATATTATCAGCCTCGGGTTCAATTTTAATAACAACGGGGTCTTTTAGGATAATTTGATTAATCGTATTTAAATCATCGCTTAAAGTGGCTGAAAATAATAAATTTTGACGTTTTTTTGGTAGAAGTGCAAAAATGCGATTCATTTCTTCCTTAAATCCTAGATTCAACATTTTATCGGCCTCATCCAAAACCAATGTTTCTATCGAGGAAAGATGTACGGCTTTTGATTCTACTAACTCCAACAAACGTCCGGGTGTAGCTACCAAAATTTGCACATTTTGCAACTGGATCATTTGTGGATTGATAGAAACTCCACCAAAAACGGCTAATGATTTTATTTTGGGTGTAAGAGCCGAACTAAAAGTATGTATTACATTTTGTACTTGAACCGCCAATTCTCGATTAGGAACTACAACTAAAACATTTATATGACGATTTCTGAGCTCACCACTTTTTTGTAAATTCATCAATAGCGGTAAAACATATCCTGCTGTTTTTCCAGAGCCTGTTGGTGCAATTCCTAGAATATCCAATCCTTCCATAATAGGAGGAATAGATTTTTCTTGAATAGGGTAGGGTTGCGTATAATTTTCTTCCTCTAATTTTTTTAAGAGTGTTGCGGATAGTTTTAAATCAGAGAAGTTCATGTTTTGTAAATCAGTTATTTTTTATGTTTACTTTTTAAATCCATTTCCTCATGTAAAATCCTTGTTATTTCAATGGTTGAGGAATCAATGATTCGATAAAATATAATCTGCTTAGCTATTTTTTACCAAATAAATAGGGGTAAATTTCAATATATGATTTTCCTTTTTTCGGATTTTTTGTAACAGAATTGCAGGCATCAATAAGTAAATGGTAATATTTATCCGCTTGGGTCTCAGACCAAGTTTCAATGTTGTATTCCCAAATTTCAGTTAAGTCTAAAATGGCTTTTTTAGTAAAATAATACTTTGCCATTTATTTTTTCTTGGATTTAAGTTTTGTTAACTGTGCTTTAGCATCAAACTTTTTTACTAAACCACTTTTTACTCCACTATTTATTGCTTCACGTAGTGCGATAGATTTTTGTTCTTCCTCTTCTAAAAGTCGTAATCCAGCCCTAATTACTTCGCTGGCATTTTTATAACGTCCTTCTTGCAAAATTCCTTGAATGAACTGGTCAAAATAAGTTCCTAGAGTGATGGATGTATTCTTATTCATGTAATTGAGTTTCGACAAATATACCAATTATTGGTATTATTTCAAAAGGGATAATTTTTTTAAAGCAAGGGATTCTGCACACATACATTTGCAGGGTGAATAAACTTTAGAAACATCGAATGGTGATTAACTCAAACTTTTGGAGCTTGGTCCGTGATTTCTCTTTCAAAAAAAACCATATCTGGTTTATCTGAATGAACTTCCGTTTGACAATAATAAATACGATCTAGGTATCGTCTGATAATCATTTTTACTGCAGGATTTTTAAGGTCGTAAACAACACTGCCTTCTTTATACTTGTTTTCCAAAATAGAGGTGAGATAGATCGAATGAATAGTGGTAAAAAATGTAAGTTAGTTTAATTCGAACCATAGTTCGAATAAATTTTAACTTTTTCTAGATTTAAATTCTAATGTAGGTATGGTTTAAATGGTTGCAGGTTGACCTTTTTGTAAAATTTCAATTATTTGTTCTCGAGTTTTGTTCAAACGAGTTTCAAATCGCGAAATCAATTCTTCTTCTTTTCCTAATTCAAATTTCAAATCTTCGTCAGTTAGTTGGAGGTATTCTGATTTTAATAATCTTGAACGGGTGGCCCAGTTTCCAATAATAGTAAATGCAGGTGTAGAGGTTTTTTGAGAATTACTCATGATTTTTGGGTTTTAATGGAACTAGGAGTAGTTCTAGGCGAATTACGTTATTTTTTTTGAAGGGATTTGCAGA
>JBIPLT010000271.1:0-4082 GCA_044368255.1 Flavobacteriales bacterium | reverse complement strand
GTCGGAGGGATTTTTAGTTGAAATAGATGAATTTCGTTTTATTAATCAGGGTATTCAAATTGAAAATCCGAAATTTCTAAATTCGAAATTCTATCGAGCCCTGGTGGTGGAACTGGTAGACACGCAGGACTTAAAATCCTGTGGCCATTGCGGCCGTATCGGTTCGATTCCGATCCGGGGTACAAGTGAAAAGAAGGTCAGGATGAGAGTCTTGACCTTTTTTGTTTTAGTAAATCTAATCAACTTTTTTCAAGACAAATTCTTCTTCATTAAACAATCATTAAACATTCTAACCGAATTTCTGTAAATTCTAAAACTTTTTTTGATTAAATTTAGCGTATGGACAAAATCGACTATTTGCCAACGCAACAAGAATTTGCTGATATAGCAACTGAACTTTATTTTAGCAAAGAAGAGCTTTCTTTTCAAAAAGAAATGGCTTTAAAGGCAGGCTACCTTTCTTGGGATGAGTACATAAGATTTATGTACAAATTCTTTTGCAACATTTTTGATATTGATTCTATTTCTAATGAACTTGGGGTTGAATTCAATAAAACAAATAAAATAATTGGAGCTCTGCCAATTTTACTCAAAAAGCATTTTAATTATAATTTGGAAAAGGAGATGCAACCGATTATTGAAAAAGTTGATTCATTTCCAATAGAGGATAAAAATCAGATTGACTTATTCCAAAACAAACTGGCTAATCGATTTTTAATGCTTTTGCTTGACAAAGGCAAAAATGAGCCTTTATTGATTGAAATAGTTGAAGCAATTCAATTAGATATGAAAAATCAATTTGCTGCAATTGATTCTAATGCTTCATTAGAAAATTCTTTGTCAATGACAAAATCAATTCAAATGCCTTGGACAAATGCTGTTATTCAAAATTATACCAATCAAAATTTTTATTTTCCTCAAAAAAAACACCTATTGAAGAAATTGCACGGGTTGCTTTTAGATCGATGTCTAATAGAAGCTAATGAAGATTTCGAGAAAACATTTGAATTAAAAATTCGACCCAAAAATGTTAAACCAACTGTTTGGCCAAAGGAAAAGACAAAATTGTTTTATTTATTATATCGATTAAATGATAATAAGGAATACATAGATGGTGAAAGCATTGACAAAATTGCAAATCAATTATTTGCTTTTAAGAAAAATATGACAACTAATACAATGCGAACAAATTTTCTAAAAGCATTTGAAAAATTTGATAAACCTGATTATGTAAAAAAGAAAATGGCTGACATTTCTGATATTTTATTAAAACTTTCCAATTAATAAAAAGGTTGTAAAATAACACTCTTCTTACAACCAAATTCTTCCCTTTTCAAAATCCGTTTATTTTACTTTGTGTGCATGAACGTGATTGTATTAGATTCTGAAGCATTTGAAGCCCTTAAAAGGGAATTCAAAAACTATGTTAAGCAAGCTGTTAAAGAAGTATTAACAGCAAAAAATACTGATGATAACTCCGATTGGATAACACTTTCCCAAGCTCAAGAGCTACTCCCTTTTAAATCTAAAACTTCGTGGCAGAAATTACGAGACAAAGGAATTATCAAGTTTAGCCAGTTCGGCAGAAAAATTATGTATTCGAGGACTAGCATTAAAGAGTACTTGAATAAAAATAAAATTGAATTCTAATCGATTATGAATAAAACAAAAACATGTGCAAATCCGCAATGCAAATTGCTTTTTGAATTTAAAAGTCCAAAAAAAATGTTTTGTAGTCTTTACTGTAAAAATCAAGCAGCTTATATTTATAGCCAAACAAATTATTCATGGGAAATTAAAATGCAAAAAGCGAGACGTAAGAATATTCAAATTCTTGAATATTTATTAAATAATAATTTTTTTAACCTGAAATATGAAGAGCTAAAAAAAATGGGATTTAATCCTTCAGTTGCAATTATACCCACTAAGCACCCCAAAGAACGAACTCTTTTTAGATATGGAAATATTGGAATGATAATTATTTCACCAACAGAAGTCGAACTATTTAAAATAAAAACCAATTAAAATGATAAAACTAAAAGTTCCAAGTGTTTTTGATTATTATGCTCCAACTGGAGGAGGATCAAAAATTGCAGATTTTATGACAAAGAAGACAGTAACTCAATTGGACATAAAAATACCTGAACAATTAAATATAGTAAAATCTACTGCGAATACCTCGTGTCTGCCGAATACTTTAAATAATAGTAAGCCGGATAATACTTGGATGTATATTGTTGGAGGGATTATGATTCTTGCAATTGGAATTCTTATTCATGAACGATATAAGGAAAGAAATGAAAGAGAAGAAATGAATGATAAATCCAACTGATTAAGATTTACCAGGTAGCCTAATGGAAAGGTGATAACTTATTTATTGAAAAAATAGTTCTTGAATCCACCTTAATTTAGGATTTTACATACCATTGACTTTTAATATTTTACAGACTTAAAATAACTCAATTCAAGATTCCAGTTTTATTGTTGCATGAAAAACACAATAAAACCAAATGAACTTAATACCGAAAAGTTCTACAAACTTCTTGATAAATTTATCATTGAAAGTAAAAAAGGAATTCGACTGCGTACAAACGGTAAGCGCATGGGAAAGGATTCAATTCAAAATTACCAAACCTTTAAACGGCTCCTTTTAGATTTTGAAAGAGACGAAGGTTTTAAAATCAAACTTTATCGAGTAAATAAATTAGATGAAGAAGAACTGAAATTGATTTCTAAGTATTGGAAAACCTTTTTTGTTTCATTTACCAATTACCTCTATAAAACTAGAGATTTTTATGATAATTATGTTTGGGTAGTTTTTCGGGTCTTGAAAACTTTTTTTAATTATCTGAATAAAGAATGTCATTTGAATATTGGCATTTTTCATAAATCCTTTCACATTCCAGCTGAAGATATTCCAATTATGGTTTTAACTCCTGAACAATTAAAGGAATTGATTTATGATAATGTTCCAAATAATAAATTGCCTCTCGAATTAGATCGTGTAAGGGACATTTTTGTTTTTGGGTGCACGGTTGCCTTACGGTTTGGAGATTTGTCGAGTATTTCAAAAGAAAATATTTATCATTTCAATGGAGGTGTTTATTTGAAAGTAACTTCTTCTAAATCATCAACTCATTCATCCATAAAATTACCTGATTATGCCATTGACATAATTAAGAAATACGAATCTACCAATCGAAAAACCATTTTCCCTCCTATGACAAATGGGTGGTTGAATAAAAAATTGAAATTACTTGCCAAACATTTAAAATTGAATGATGAAATGATTCGGTATAGGTGCAAAAGAGGAGTAAAACAAGTGATTTATAAGAATAAAACCAAACGACAACATTTTACTGTTGGCGATCATTTAACAACGCATACTATGCGAAGAACGGCCATAACAAATATGTTGCGAATGAAAGTGCCAGAACAGATTGTAAGGAAAATATCAGGTCATACCGCCAATTCTGCCGAATTTTATAAGTATGTTGATTTTGCTCAAAACTATTTAGATGAGCATACCGAAGAATATTTTAAAAAAATGCGACAACCCTTGTAAAAGCAACGCAAATTATCGCTAGATTTATATATCTAATAAAAAGGATAAGTAAATTGAATAAATCTAGCGATACATTTGGCAGTAAGATATTTGCAGATGGTTTTTGCACCTTAGATCATACTCCGTTTGGGGTCACACTTGCCAATAGAAATTTCACTTCTTCACAATACAGATATGGTTTTAATGGTATGGAAAAAGACGATGAAGTGAAGGGTGTAAATAATAGCTATGATTTTGGTGCAAGGATTTATGATAATAGGTTGGGGCGGTGGTTGAGTGTAGATAAAAAAGCCGACAGACATCCTGATTTTAGTGCTTATATTTTTGTTCTTAACTCTCCTATTATTTGCATAGATCCCAATGGTGAAACAGATTACTATGCACCAAACGGTGATTGGATAGGGACAGATGGTGTTAACAATACTATCAAGAGTGTTGTTTCTGATGAAAGTATAAGGAAAACTATGTTAGAGCAAACTAAAAAGGGTAATGATTACACTGAACCAATTCCAGAAAC
>JBIPLT010000068.1:0-12865 GCA_044368255.1 Flavobacteriales bacterium | reverse complement strand
TTGCAGAACCATTATTATTTTTTTTCCTTCTTTAACAATAAAATCACATTCGCCTTTCTCTTTAAAATAAAATATTTCTTTATACTTTCTGCGTAATTCAAGAAAAATGCAATTTTCAAAAAGTCGCCCATTATCCTCCGAAAAACTCAACGAGTTGGCTTGTGCAAATCCTGTATCAATGGTATACACTTTTTTTGGATTTACCGCAATGCTTTTCAACGACCAATTGAAACGGGGAACAGAAAATAATACATAAGCATCTTCCAACCATTGAACATAGTCGGAAACAGAATTGGCCGAACCAATACCAAATGTATTTTTAATGCGATTCAGCGAATATTCTTTTGCCGAATTGGCTATCAAAAACAATGCGATATCCATGAACAGTTTGGCATTTCTTATTCCATGTCTCACAATGATATCGCGATAGATGATATCCTTGAACAACTGTTGCAAATATTCAATTTGTTTCGTTTTAAGGTAATCAGGAAACCCACCTTCTTGCAGATAATTTGTAAAAGATTTTTCATTTAGACCTGTTTTCTTAAATGAACAATATTCACTGAATGAAAATGGGAACAATTCTATTTGAATATTTCTACCTGTAAGTTTGGTGCCTAATTCTTTGCTCAATAATGAGGCATTGGAGCCTGTAATGCAAATAATTTTTTGTTGATCATGCAATTGCCGAATAAAAACTTCCCAGCCAGCCACGTTTTGGATTTCATCAAAAAAATAATATTTTATTTTCTTGCCGAAAACTTCGGTGAGCTTGGAAAAATCTGTCAATTCAAAACCATGGATTCTAGAATCCTCAAAATTAAAAAAAGCATTTTTAGTCATTTCCTTGCGGCTCAATTGGTGCATCAAGGTGCTTTTTCCACAACGTCTTATTCCGGTTATGATGAGAATGTACTTTGCAGATAGGCGAATATCGCTTAAGGCAATACGGGATATTCCAGAATTTTTATTTTGCAAAAATTCCTCTTGTTCCTCAACTGCCTTTTCTATTTCAGACTTCAACACCATTAAACAAAGTTAATAAATTTATTTTATGATAGAATAAATTTATATTTTAGTAAAATACAAAAGTTTATTTTACTAAAATACAAGATTATATGGCCTTGACTACGATTATATTAATTTAAATAACACTTTGATGGCCTGAAAGATTATTATCGCTTTTGAGTTCCCTTTATAACGTTTGTTGTTCTATTCAAACAGCAAAATCAATCTTGATCCAACTTTTTAACCATCGTCAAAATAGTAGCAATCGCCACCGTTTCTCCCGTTTCATCATAAACATCCACCAAGAATTTTACAATTCCCTTGGCAATATCTTCTGGTGTTCTTTTTTCTTGGTCTATTTTTTCTTTCACGGTGAATTTTACGCCAATGGTCATTCCGGGATAAACAGGTTTGGTAAATCTTGCTTCTTCGATTCCGTAATTTAAAAGCACAGGTCCTTTTTTCGGGTCTACAAATAATCCTGCTGCTTTACTCAATATAAAATAACCATGTGCCACTCTTCTCTCAAAAATGGTTCCTTCTAAGGATGTCGCATCCATATGCGCATAAAAATTATCTCCGCTCACATTGGCAAAATTCACAATATCGGCATCACTCACCGTATGTTTCGCTGTGAAAACGGTATCTCCAATTACTAATTCTTCAAAATGTTTTCTAAAAGTATGTTTCTCTGATTCGATATACTCTGCTCCCGCTTGAAATACGCCGGAGATATTCGTGATACTCGTTGGATGTCCTTGAATCGCGGTGCGCTGCAAATAATGAAAAACTCCTCTCATTCCGCCCATTTCTTCTCCTCCTCCAGCACGACCTGGACCACCGTGCACCAACATGGGCATAGGAGAACCATGACCTGTACTTTCTTTTGCACAAGCTGCATTCAACACTTGAATTCTTCCATGATAAGGGGCAGCTTCTACAATATATTCTTTGGCAATTTGATCATTCGCTGTACAAATCGTACTCACCAATGAACCTTTTCCCATTTTCGCCAATGAAATAGCTTCGTCTAAATTTTTATACGGCATAATAGTTGACACCGGACCAAATGCTTCTACGTTATGACAATCGGTATTTTTAAAGGGATCTTCATTGAGAAAAACGATTGGAGGTAAAAATGCGCCTTTGTTTTTATCGGCACCCACTACATCAAAAGCATTCAAATCACCAATGACAATCTTCTGTGATTTTTTCAATTGATCTATTTTCGCCAATACCTCATCTACTTGTGTTCTTCCTGCAAGCGCTCCCATTCTCACGCCTTCTTTAGAAGGATCTCCAATAACGGTTGATGCTAATCTTTTTCCTAAATGAATTTGTACATCTTCCACTAATTTTTCTGGAACAATGATTCTACGAACAGCAGTACATTTTTGTCCGGCTTTCACTGTAATTTCACTCGCAACCGATTTTATGAAAACATCAAACTCTGGTTTATCAGGTGTTGCATCTTCACCTAAAATCATTGCATTTAAACTATCGGCTTCCATATTGAAGGGAACCGCTTCTTCTAATAATCTTGGATGTGCTTTTAACATTTTTCCTGTATGAGCAGAACCTGTGAAGGTAACCACATCTTGATTGGTTACATGATCTAAAATTCCATTGGCAGAACCACAAATTAATTGCAAACTTCCTTCTGGTAATATTTTTGATTCGATAATATCTTTTACCATTGCTTCTGTAAGAAAAGAAGTAACGGTTGCTGGTTTTACCACAGCAGGAACACCTGCCATTAAATTCACGGCAATTTTTTCCAACATTCCCCAAATAGGAAAATTAAACGCATTGATATGAATCGCTACACCATGTTTCGGCACACAAATATGATGACCGATAAAAGTTCCATTCTTGGAAAGCTTAATAGCATCTCCTTCTAAACAAAAAGTAGAATCCGGAAATTGCTTTCTCAAACTCGCGTTCGCAAATAAATTTCCAATTCCCCCTTCAATATCAATCCAGCTATCCATTCGTGTTGCTCCTGTCCAGGCAGAAACTTTATAATAGTTTTCTTTTCTTTCGGTGAGATACAAAGCGAGCGCCTTCAACATTCTTCCTCGCTCGTGAAATGTCATTTTACGAAGTTTTGGTCCGCCAACGGTTCTTGCGTGATCCAACATCAAAGCAAAATCAATTCCTTTGCTGCTTGCCGTTGCAATTACATCACCTGTAATAGAATTAAAAAGTTTTTGGCCTTCTTCGCCTCCGGAAACCCATTGTCCGGCTATATAATTGGAAAGTTTCATATTGTTAATTTGTGGTTCAAATATACATAGTTAATAGGCAATTCAAGGTAATTTTACTTGAATTATTTAACGGTAACAGCATTGAACGCACAGATTTTCAATATGAAAATACTTTGATTCCAAGAATCACTGGATTTTAAAACTTGTCTCGTAAATATAATTTTTTAAATTAACGACCGCAAAAATAAAACTATGAAAAAAATATACTTATCACTTTCCTTTTCTCTAGCACTGTTGGGCAGTTACGCACAGCAACTCCATTTTCAATTGAGTGATGGCGGTTCTCCTTGGGCATTCAAATTCGATCAGTATGATTCGGATGTTTCTTTTGAAACACTTCCGACTGTGAACAGAAGTGTATTGATGTATGAAGATTCAATGACAGCGCTTCAAACTAAACCATTTCGTTATGGAGTTGCACAAACAGTTAATTGGGATTTAACCAACTCTGGTTCTTATCACAATTTGGCAAACGGAGATAAAATTTGGAGATTAGGGATTTATGCACCAGATGCTTATTCTATTAATATTCCATTTCAGTTTTTAAATCTTCCAGAAGGTTGTAGACTTTTTGTTTACAATGATGATAAAGACCAACATTTGGGTGCTTTTACACAAGCTCATGTATCTTCTGAAGATCATATGTTAGGAACTGAGTTAATTTACGATGATCGTGTAATTATCGAACTATTTATTCCTCAATCTGCATTAAGCACTGTTCAATTACAAGTAGGAACCGTGGTTCATGGTTATCGTGATTTAAGAGAACAATACATTCGTGCTTTTGGTGGATCTGGAGCTTGTAATAACAATGCTCGTTGTCCGTCTTATGCAGCTTGGGATGATCAAATAAGAAGCGCAGTTTGTTTAGTGAGTGGTGGTGGAGAATTTTGTTCTGCTGCTTTAATTAACAACACTTGTAACAATGGTACACCTTATGTTTTAACAGCAAACCATTGCGGTGCATCAGGATTTGGATCATGGGTTTTCCGTTTTAATTGGGAAGCACCTGCTTGTGCAAATCCAGGTTCAAGCCCTGCATCAAATTCCATTTCAGGTAGTACATCGAGAGCAAATTTTGCTGGTGCAGATATGCGATTGGTTCAAATGAATTCAACACCACCGGCATCTTATAACGTATTTTATGCAGGATGGGATAGAACAAATACACCAGGAACAAATCTTTTAGGTATTCATCATCCTTCTGGTGATATCAAGAAATTTTCTCAATCAACCGGAGCAGCAGTAACAGCAACTTATAGTGGGGCTACTTGCTGGCAAACTGGAACGTGGACCGACGGAATTACAGAGCCAGGTTCTTCTGGCTCTCCCATATTTAATCAAAGTGGTTTAATTGTGGGGCAACTTTATGGTGGGCCTTCTAATTGCGGTTGTGAAAACAATGCAGGATGTGGATTCGATTATTATGGAAAAGTATTTACTTCTTGGACAGGTGGAGGATCAGCTGCAACGCGTCTTTCTGATTGGTTAGACCCAACAGCATGTGCAACGGGTGCAACTACTTTAATTGGATATGATCCAAACACTCCTTCGATTACATTAGATGCAAGTATAAACGTAATCACTACCCCAGCTACTGGAAGTTCTTCTTGCGAAACAAATTATACGCCAGTAGTAGTTTTAAAAAATGAAGGTTTAAACACATTAACTTCTGTAACCATTAACTATTCTTTAGATGGAGCTCCAAATGCTACTCAAACATGGACAGGCTCATTGGCAACTGGTGCTACTACCAATGTAACTTTACCTAATTTTACTGTAGCCGCTGGCGCTCATTCTTATGTTGCATTTACTTCGGCGCCTAATGGTGGAACGGATTTGAATAATACTAATAATTCAAAAACAAGTTCTTTTACAGTAACTGCAACTCCTGCTGGAGCTGCTCTTCCTTTTACACAAGGATTTGATGCAGCAACTTTCCCTCCAACTGGATGGACATCTACTATTGCTAACCAATTAAACGCTACCAATACATGGGGTAGGTTAACAACAGCCTCTGGTTTTGGAAATTCAACTGCTGCTGCTAGAATGGATAATTTTTCGGGTACAACAGACGTATCTGGGCAATTAAACCGATTGACCTCACCTAGTTTAAATTTCTCCACTGCTGTGGCTCCAATTGATTTAGATTTTAGTGTTGCTTATGCTAGATATAGTACCACAAGAAATGATAGTTTGTCGGTTTGGGTTTCTACAGATTGTGGATTAACTTATACTCGTGTTTATACTGACGGAGGAACAACACTTGCCACTGCACCAGTAACCACTGCCGCATTCGTTCCAACAGCTGCACAATGGGCGGCCAAAAACATCAATATGGATGCTTATGCAGGTGAACCATCTGTTTATGTTAGATTCCAAAGCAGATCGAATTGGGGAAATAATATTTGGTTAGATGATATCAACTTATATTTTACTCCTGCTACAGTAGCTCCAGTGGCTAATTTCACCGCAGGAGATCCAACTATTTGTGCTGGACAAACAGTAACTTTTACTGATAATTCTACTAACTCACCAACTTCATGGGCTTGGACATTTACAGGAGGAACACCTGCTACTTCCACTGCTCAAAATCCAACCGTCACTTATGCTACTGCAGGAACATATCAAGTTGTTCTTACGGCTACCAATGGCGCGGGTAGTGATTCAGAAACAAAAGTTGGTTATATCGTAGTTACTGCTAACCCTGCTGCAAATGCTGGAAGCAATTCTGCCATTTGTGTAAATCAAACATTGAACCTTACTACTACAACTGTTGCTTCTGCAACCTATGCATGGACTGGACCAAGTGGATATACTTCTTCTGCTCAAAATCCAACTCGTCCATCTGCAACAACAGCTATGAGTGGAACTTATAATTTAACAGTTACTGCAAATGGATGTTCAGCTACTTCAAGCACTGTGGTAACGGTAAATGCATTGCCAACGGCAACAGCAACTAGTAATTCTCCAATATGTGTGGGAACTACTTTAAATTTAAATACACCAACAGTGACAGGAGCAAGTTTTGCGTGGGCAGGACCAAGTGCCTATTCATCCACTTCTCAAAATTCAACTAGACCAAGTTCTACTACAGCAATGAGTGGATCTTATTCAGTAACCGTAACTGGTTCTACTGGATGTGTTAATACTTCAACTGTAAATGTTACTGTAAATGCAAACCCAAGTGCAACGGCAAGTGCAGTTGATGCAACTTGTAATGGAACTTGTAATGGAACAGCAACCGTTATTCCTACTGGGGGAAGTGGAACCTATACGTACGCCTGGAGCCCAGGAGCACAAACGACTGCAACTGCGACAGCATTATGTGATGGCGCCTATACGGTAGTAGTAACTGATGGAAACGGATGTGTTGCTAATGGTAATGCAACAATTACTGAACCTACTGCTTTGAGTATTTCTTCTGTTAACACCACACAATCTTCATGTGCTGCTAGTACAGGAACGGCAACAGTTTCTGTATCGGGAGGAACAACTTCATATATGTATTCTGTGAACGCTGGAACACCACAATCATCGAATGTATTTAGTTCATTGGCTGCAGGAAGTTATACGCTATCGGTTACAGACGCGAATAGTTGTACAACTACATCAACATTTACTATTACTAATCCGAATGCTCCAACCGCAACTAATACAAGTGTTGCAGCATCATGTGAGGGAGTATGTGACGCCTCAGCTACAGTAAATATTTCTGGAGGAACGGCTCCTTTCACAGTGGACATCTGCGGTAATGTTCAAACAGGAATTACTTCTTCTGCAACTATTAGTACATTATGTGCAGGAAATTGTTCGGTATTGATTACAGACGCTGTTGGATGTTTAATTACTCAATCTTTATCATTAACTGAACCAACCCTACTTTCTGCAACTGAAACTCATGTTGATGAAGTAAATGGAAATGATGGATCGATTAACCTTTCTATCACAGGAGGTACATCACCTTATACAGTAAGCTGGAGTAGCTTGCAAAACACGGAGGATATTTCAGGTCTTACGGCTGGAAGTTATACTGCAACCATTACAGATGTGAATGGATGTACCACACAAATTACAGTTGTGATTTCTTCTACAGTTGGGATTTCTGAAAATACTATTGCTAGTATTTTAATTTATCCAAATCCAAATGGAGGTATATTCACCATTGATCTCGGAAGTAATCCTGAGTCTACAGTGGAATTATTCGATGTTCAAGGTAAATTAGTTTACTCTTCTAGGTTGACTAATCAAAAAACAGATATGCATTTAAATTATGCAACTGGAATTTACAATTTAAGAATTTCTAATTCAAATGGAATTATCAATCATAAATTGGTGATTCAAAAATAAAGTTTGTATGAAATTAGAACCGTCTGTAGAAATGCAGACGGTTTTTTTATGCCTACTCTTTCCTAAATTTAGAAATTTCTCTTCTATCCTTTTTGGATGGTTTGCCATATTCATAAAAAGCGTTTTCCTTCTTGGATTCTACTAATAAATCATTTCTTTTCTTGTCTTCAGGCGAGGTGATGTCTAAAATATATTCCGGTACTAATTTCGCAGAAACTCTGGAAGAAGGAAAATCCAGAACACGAAATGAATTTCTCATCGAACCATTTTTAACTTGGAATTCCATTCCTAATTTTGTTTCTAAAGATGGTTTTACTGGGTCTCCATTGATTATTATTTTGCCCGCCTTACAAGCGGAAGTAGCAAGAGATCTTGTTTTGTAAAGTCGAATACACCAAAGAAATTTATCGATTCGCATTAGATTTGGTTGTTTGATTAAGTAAACTAAATTAATTTTTAATCAACTTCAAGGTTTTTAATAAATCGTTTTCTTTCCATCCTAAAAAATAAAATCGATGGATATTATGAAGCAAAACTGATGTACTATGCAAATGTAACTAAATTAAAATTGGAAGGCATTAGAGGAACTGGAAAAGCGATTATCGAATTAGCAGAAGAATAAGTGAACCTGATCCAACAAAATTGGTTGACTTTGTGGATAAGTATCAAAATTAAAAATTCAAACCTGAAAAATTTTAAAATGGTTCTACCTTCAATAAACGGAATTAGTTTACTTCCATTCGTCTCAAATTGACTAAAACTAAACTTATAAAAATTAGGGTTTTTCAAAGAGTCGTAATACTCCATTGAAAAACTGTGACTATTATCTAAAAAAACGTGTGAAATTCTGTGGTGAATTAAAAACATAGCTATATCGAGCTTCAAAGGGTGCTCAAGATAAAAATGAAACTGCGAAAAAAAGAGAAAGTAATTACTTTTTCATAAGGGTGGATTTAGGGTAACTTATTAAAATTTAAAATTACCATGGTTCATGCAGATTGACATTTAATTTTCTTTGAAAAAAATTAAAAAGAATAAAAGTCACATCAGCATAAACAAAAAAGTTTAGCTACAATAGTCAAAAGAAAAAACACCTCGAAAGGGGTGATTTTTTTTGTTTTGTCATTCTGAACCCTTCGATAAACTCAGGGTAAACTGCATGAAGAATCTAGATGCTTCGTGCCTCAGCATGACAAAAAGAAGAGAACGTTTGTCATCCTGAGTAGCGAGTCTTCATAGCGTATCGAAGGATCTACCTCTTCAAAAACTTCTCTCGCACTACTCCAATCTCATTCGTTAATTCAACAAAATAAATTCCCGAACTAATTTCATTTAAATCTATGGAAGTAATTTCTGAATTAATAACTGTAGAATGAACCAATTTTCCTGCAGCATCATAAATAGAAATAGTTCCTTTTTTTGATTTTACCCAAAGCATTTCATTGGCAGGACTAGGGAAAATCAATAATTCTTCTTGAGAAATTTCATTAACACCCGTAATATCCAACACCACCACATTTACTGTCATCGTATCACTATCACAACTACTATTCACTGCAATTAACTCAATGGTATAAACTCCTTCTTGCGCATATTGATTCCATGGATTGGCATTGTTACTTGAATTTCCATCTCCGAAATTCCAAGCATAACCATCAGCATTCAATGAATTATTGGTAAACCCAACAAATCCATTCGGAAGATAAACCGTGTCGGCAGATGCGGAAAAATTCGCTACAGGTGGAATTTCTACCATAATATTTAAAGTTTGTATCAATGTATCATCGCCTCCTGGACCTGTTGCAATCAATTCGGCAGTAAAAGTTCCCGATGAGGAATATTGAATACTTGGATTCGCCAATGAACTTGTACTTGGATTTCCTCCTGGAAAATTCCATGCATAATTAGTTGCATCGGTAGAATTATTCGTAAAATTAATCATCCCATTTTGACAAATCGTAGTAGTAGAATAATTATAAGAAGCAATTGGTTCATTGAAAGGAATAGTAACCGTTTGTCCATTGCTGGATATATTTCCACCTATCAAACCTGCTCCATTTTCTGATTTCACCGTAAAATAATAAGTGGTTCCGTAATTCAAATTCAATCCGGTAACTACTACTGAATCATACCATGCATTATCTGTAAAATTTAAAATATCAGTTCCACCCAATGTTGTTCCAATGGCATACCAATATCGTGCAATATCCGAATGTGTATCGGTAGATAAACTCCAATTAGCAGAAAGTTGATTATTATTATACGTCACAGAAATATCCGCAGCAATTCCATCATTTACTGTAGTAATAGTTGAAGGCGCTGTCCAATCTACATTTACATCTTCTTGCGCAATCGATGATAAATTTCCTGCCATATCTTGCACAATCGATTTCACTCTTCCTGCAGCTGTCAATGGATTGGTATTTTGATAACGCAAATCTCCCGTTGCTCCCACTTCAATGGTTGCTGTTGCATTTCTCGAACGATAAACTTTTAAATTATTCACCGTGTATTTACTGTCTCCATTTCTAAATGAAATATAATTTCCACTTGAATATGGATTTGCATCGGTATACGTTTGCACTAAATTATTATCAATATAAACTTGGTGTTTACCACTGATGCGATCGTAAATCACTTTGTAATCGTACCATTGTGCTACATTGAAATCAAAAACCACTTCATCGATTATGGTAAAAACATCATTAGTCACTTTATACAATTGCACTTTATCATTGTCTAATCTAAACCAAACAAAATATCCATTTCCTCTATTAGGTAAATTGGGTTGATCAGAAAAATAATGCAATCCCGCTCTACGATTCGTTCCTGTTCCTTCCATTTTTCCTGCCCAATGATAGAGATAGCGATTACTTAAAGAATGATTCACCGTTGCGTATAAATTCGTATTGGTTTGTGTTTCGTCACTCTGAACCAATTCTCCATTCACAATATTCCAAGTTCCAACCACGCTTGTCCAATCGGTATGAATACTGGTTAAATCAAAATTATCAGAGAAGAAACCTTTATTTGCATTCGCTCTCCAATCTGTTCCATCATAATCGATTACTTGATAATACGATTTTTCTACACCACTTCCTCCCGAATTATCTGCATCCGTAAATGTGGTAGTAAAATTTTGTGTTACCCATGTATTCGGAGTAGAAACGGCTGTTGTTGGCGCCACATTATCGGTTGATGGAGGCGGAACAACATTGCTCGTCCAAGCAGCTGCCCATCCCGAAGAAGTTGTTGAACAATCCGAACGAAATTCAATCAATAAACTTCCACCCGTTGAAGTTACTGTTCCTGGTGAATTAGTTCCAGTATACGTTCCAATAATTGGTGATGCCAATGAATTTCCGTCGTGGATATACATATAATCCCAATTATTTTCAATATTGAATGCTGTAAAAGTTAACGTAACTGTAGTAGCTCCCGTTGGTGCAATTAAAGTTAAATATCTTTCATCATCCGCATAATTTCCTGCAGCTCCACCCGTATCATAAAAATTTCCACTTGCTGCTATATTATTATTGGTGGTTGGAGAATTATTAATTAACTGATAATAATATTCCCAATTCCAATTGATACCCGGATCAGTATGTGTTTGATTTGGATAATGCTGATGACCTTTAATTCTGGTACAATTTCCTACTACATTACTTCCCGAAGAAGCAGCCCCAAAATAAGTTCTCAATGGGCTAATTCCATAACCACTATTACAAATATCTCGAGAAATTCCTGCAGATGCGGTGTATAATGCAGTAGTGTACCATTGAGGTTGCGAAACATAACCATCGTGTTCGTAACCTACGGTATAAGGATTTTCAGATCCCACATGCCATGCTTTATTTGCCTCTAAAACCAATTGGGTAATTTGTCCATCCGAAGAACGAATCACATAATGATACGAAACACTTGAAGCACAATTTTGCGCCCAAGAAATCGCACCAGCATACGTTCCTTGAATGGTGTGAATCGTAATGGCAGAAACAGGTGTTCCACTTCTAGAACTATAATTACAAGTAGGTGCGGCTACCCAAAGAGCTGGAGCATAATCAGCAGAACGAACTTCATTTTCTTCTACAAAAAATAAATTTCCATTTTCATCCGCAATTCCATTTTCCGTCAAATTAATTCTTGTTGCTGATAATACTTTCAAATTTTCCTCTCCAAAAATTAATTCCAAATCAAAATTATAATTCGGAAAATTAAATTCAGATTGCTTTTGAGCATCCATCATGAATTTAAAAACTTGATATACTTGAGAATTTCTCGCAAAAACATGAACAGCTCCAGTATCGGGTAATTCTGATAGTTCAAACATGGTTTTTTGTACCAAAATCATTTTCTCTGTATCATTTATGAAATTACCATTATGAATAACATGGTAATTCTCGAGATAAATAATTTCAAAAGCTTTTGCATAAGCCAGAATATTTATTCTAGGTGAAGAAACTATACTATCCACAGAATATCCTGTGAATGTAGAAATCTGACTAAGATTATTCTTGAAAAATCCTTTTCCATCGGCAGTTAAACCCATGACTCCATAAACAGGAGGAATTCCTGAACAACCTTCAGGTTCGCTTGATGTGATATGCGTAATTCTGGTTTGTCCCCATGCAATTCCTTCTAAAACACCTTTCGGAATAGTTGGATACAATTGATAAGCTTCGTTGAAATAATTTTGATAATTCTGGGCAAAACAGGAGAATGATTGTCCGATTAAAATAACCGCTAGTAAAAATTTCTTCATGGATAAGAATGTTTCTTCAAAAATACTCCAATTAGTTGAAAGTACTAAAACCTACTGAAACTTAATGGATTTAGGTGATAATTTAACTTTGTCGTTAAAATTCATTTATACAAAAAATCAATTTCTTGCCATTGGTACGAAATATGCATTTGTATTCATGAAATTACTTACTTTCGAAACAAGAAATTTAACCTTATGAACAAACTTTCATTTTTATTAATCGGATTATTTATTTCCTTTCAAACTTTTGCACAAAAAAAGGAACTTTCTCTTGAGCAAGGCGAAAAAATCACCAATGAATTAATTTGGGCAAGTCGAACTTTCGTTTCAGAATCGGTAGATGAAGTTCGTTCAATGAAAGATGGTGAACATTTTACAGCATTGGATCTAGGTGATAATAATGCATTAGAAATCAATAAATATACTTATAAAGATTACAAGAAAAAAGGAACTATTGTTTCTTCAAAAGATTTGAAAC
>JBIPLT010000067.1:0-12882 GCA_044368255.1 Flavobacteriales bacterium | reverse complement strand
TTTAAAGTACCTGGATCTACGTTAATGTATTGATCAAGTTTTTGAATGGTAACGGTGTATCCTCTGGCTTGTAATAATTTAGCTAAAGATGCGGATATAATTCCTTTACCCAAAGATGATGTAACGCCCCCGGTTACAAAAATGTATTTTGCTGAAACTGCCATAAATGAAATGAATTGTAACTACGGGGCACAAAGTTAGAGGATGAAAAGCAAGTTTGCTAATTTAATTTTCAAAGAAATGAACAGGGAAAAAGAATAGTTCAAGGTTTAAAGTTCAAGGTTCAAGGTAGAGGTACAGCTTTGAACTTTGAACCTTAAACTTTTAAACTATATTCTCAAAACGCCCAGCTAAATCCAACAGCAGGGATGATAGGTAATTGATAAACTTTATCGTTAGAAACGCGGTCTACATAAAAGATATTTTCTCGGTTGTAGGTATTAGTTACGCTCAAAATTATTTCCATAGTAGATTTAATGATTTCCTTATCTTTTTTGTTAGGATCATCGCTTTTAATAATCTTCTTGAATTCAATAGTTTTCTTAGCCGATAAATCCAAACGGTGATAATCACTCATACGTCCGTTGTTTAATGCTCCGTATAAAACAGCAATATCTTGAGGGTTTTGATTGGCATAATTTCCATTGATAGAAGACAACGTATTGTTGGCATAGAAACCAGCAGTTTGGGTGAAAGGAAGAGCAGAGCCATAATTCCATCTTACACTTACTTCCCAAGTTGCGTCTTTTCCTAATTTGCGCATGGCAACAACGTTTATATTATGACGTCTATCCCAAATTGGTGCATACTCTTGAAAGCCATCCCAACGTTTAACTTTTCCTAACGAATAGGTAAACCAGAAATAATTTTTTTCAGAGGTATATTTTAAAACCATATCAACCCCTTTTGCATCACCTGTTTCTATAACATAATCTTTTTTCAACTCATCAGGTTTGTCTACGAAATCAAGATTGTCGTCATAAATTTTATTTCTATTTACATTGGTTAATTGAGAAAATATTTTCAAATATCCTTCTACATTAATAGATAAATTATCAGTAATGCTGTATTCTGTACCGAAAATGAAATGAGTTGCTTTTTGAAGGTAATGTTTGATTTTTACTTCTTCGCCACTTTCAGAAGTGTAGGATTCAGGTAGGTTTGACGATCCCGAGAGGAAACCGTAAAATAAATTGACTACATCCCGATCTGAATTGGAACTAATTAAGTTTTGAGAAAAAATCCCTGTTGCCATTTTAAAACGTAGTTTTTCATTGGCATTAAACAACATATCTAATCTTGGCTCAGGCGAGAAGTTTTTTAAAGTAGCATAATAATGTAATCTAAGTCCTGGTTCAATTAATAATCTTCCTCGTGTCATTTTATAACTAAAATAACCAGCTAATTCAGTCGTATTTTCTTCTTGTTGAATTTTTCTTTGAACCGAATTGGTGGTTTGAAAATCTGTTTTATATCCTACCACTTCAATACCATATCTAACTTCATCTTTTGAGAGATAATATTTAAAATCAAATCCGAAATTAAATCCACCTACTTCACTAAATCGTGTTGGACTGGTATTGTCTTTTAATTCGATTAAATAATTAGAAATTGAAAATTTCCCAGTCATAATTACTGGTGATCCTTGAGGAACCATTACGAAATTTCCACCAACACCCCATGAACTCCATTTCAAATTATTTATGGCTTGATATTTTACAGAATCCACAAAATTAAATCCGAAAAGGCTGAACTTACTTCCGCTTTCACCATCAAAAGTTATTTTACCAAATAAGTCGGTGAAATTAAAAGGAAGACCTGCAGTATCCACATAGGTATATAATACTTTAGATGTTTGAGCTAGATAAGATGTTTTACCAGAGAAAAGATAAGAAATTGAGCCGCCTTTTCCATTGGCAGGAGCCTTTTTTAAAGGTCCTTCTAATAATAATTTTGCGCCAAATGGAGTAGCAGAAATTTTACCTTCAAATTCTTTTTTATTTCCATCACGAGTGGTGATATCCATTACTGATGAAATTCTTCCACCGTAATCTGAAGGGTAACCACCGGTATAAATTTTTGTATTACGAATGATATCGGTATCAAATACAGAGAAGAAACCAATAGAGTGAAAAGGATTATAGATGGTCATACCATCCAATAAAACACGATTTTGAATGGGAGCACCACCGCGAACATATAATTGTCCTCCCTGATCACCAGTAGAAACTACACCAGGAACCGTTTGAAAAAATGAAACGATATCAGAACCTCCGCCTGTGGTAGGAACAATATCAATTTCTTTTTTACCAACAATAATTAAAGACGGGATCGGATTATTTTTATCATTCATTCCACCAATTCCTCCATCAACAATTGCAGGGCCTAACTCAGTAGATTGTTCGGCTAATTTGATATTGGGAGCAACTATTTCGCCAGCTACGGATAATGTTACTGATTCTTTGAATGACTCATATCCAACATAGCTAAAAATCATGGTATAAGTTCCGAGCGGAACTTTTGAAAGAACGAAAATACCATTCATATCAGCTGAAGCCCCTATTGATGTGCCCTCTAATAAAACATTGCAAAAACTAACCGGATCTCCTGTGCCAGCATCTCGAATAACTCCACGAATGGTGGCCGTTTTTTGAGAAAACACATTTAAACTTAGAACAAGCGCGGTGAAAAGTAATAGCGAATGACGAATCATGTAGGTTATTTTTATGGTTGCAAAAGTAGAAAATCATTCCGAATGTTTCAGAATAAAATAGTAGAACTACATAAAAGGTTTAACCAGTATTGCTAACGGCAGAAATTATGGCTTATTTCACCATCAATTTCGTTGTTTTGCGAATAGAATCTGTTGTTAAAACGATTTGATAAATCCCTTGTGATAAAGTGGATACATCTAGAAAAATGTCGTTTTTACCTATTCCAAAAGTTCCTTCTGAGAGTGTTGAAATAAGACGTCCGGTCATATCAATTAATTCCACCTTACCGTTAAACTCAACATCGCTTAAGATGGGAATCCAAACAATCACATCTGCAGGGTTCGGGAAAACCTCTCCGAATCCAAATGAAGATTCATTGTTTTCTACAGTAAGTCCTTGGTCTAACACTTGGAAAGTAAAATTACCGGTTGGAGCTGGCATTGGACGAACTTGTTGTTTTCCATTATTTGATTCGGCATGGATATAATAATAAATTCTTGTTCCAGGCACTTGTGCAGGAATGTTGGCTTCCCAATGATTGGTTGGAGAAGCAAGAGTCATTGCAATGGCAGAGTAACCGCTTCCTTCTGTTAAGGACCAATACAAAGTAGCATTGTTTATTCCTGATTTATTGGTGATGTATGCGTCAACTAAATATGGGTTTACGTCATCATACGTATCTACCAATTGTTGATGTGAAATTAGTAATGGATTATCAGCACCGATGAGGTTGGAAATGCAATGTATTGCTCCGCTTTGTGCAATTAATGTAGAACCAGAATTGTCAACATCAATTCCTACAATAGTGTATCCAGGATATACACCTTCTAAAATTCTCTGTGCAATGGTATCATATTCTGTTCTGTAAAATGGAACCAAAACCGTTTTATTTATAATTACGTTATTGGTGTACGTTCGATAATAACCTCCATTATCTGGGTGAGCGCCTCCAGTACTAGGCGGTTGTGGTATTCTTACCCATTTGTATGGTGTTCCAAAAACAGAATTAAAGTTAGTAGCCACTAAATTCATGTTTGATTCAATTTGTGGCCCATCAGAAACACCAATTGGATATTCTCCCATTAGAATAGTTTCTTCATCTGTTAATTTCATGTGCATATCGATATGATGAATTCCATCATAGGGAAGAGTGGGCATTTTTATATAGCGTGTGATTCCCATAAAATCACTCATGATAGCATCAATGGCCGATTCAGTATGATTGGGATAAACTAAACTACCATAATCACCAGCACCATCATTTTCATCTAAAATTAATTCGGAGGCAAATGCAGTTCCGAAACCATCTACCATCCAATTTCCACCTGTATTCATTAGTTTAGTTGGATTACCCGTTGTTGCATGCAATCCTACGTTTCTATGTGCGGCGTAAATATCAGGCAGCACATCATCATCTGGACGTGGGCGATTATAAATCCAATCCACTAGCAATAATGAGTCTACTTCATTTTTGTAAATAGTATGCGCGCCATAATCACGAATCCAAATGGAATTATAATTAGCTTCAATAAAATCAAGATTCATTAAGGGAACTCCTGCATTTGTTAAGGTAGATTTTACGGTATTCGAATCAGTACAAATAATAATAACATCGCCTTCTTCTTGGGCAGCATCTACCATTTGTGTTTGGATGCTAGGAAATCCTGTCCAAGTAATTACTAAAGCTTGAACTTCCTCCCACTGTGCCATCGTTCTAACAGGAAATGCTGGGGGAGTTGAAACACCTCTAGAGTTTCCTGTATTCATGAAATCATAACCGCCAGACTGAAGAAGTTGAATTTCTTCTGGAGAAAATCCTTTCGGTAAAATCGTTTCATTTTCGTGCTGAGCGAAAATAGAAGTTGAAATTAAAGTTGTAGTAGCAAGTAAAATTCCTGGTAAAATATTCATGTTCATAATTTTCATTTAATGGTTACATAGAATATTCATCAATATAATTTTGAAATTAATGAATGATGAATAATTCATAGTAGCTTTATTTGATCGAAATATAAGAATTTATCTGAAAGTGGAAAATTCAAAATGAGGCAAAGGCAGATTAAAATGTTAAAATTAAAACTGAATTATTCGGTATGTTTAAAGCGACCAGTGTGCAAGCTTGTATGTGATTCGCAATTTCTTCTTTAGAAGCATTCTCGGTTTGAATCCATGGTGATTCTTTTGGTTTAAAAACTTTAGAAAGTCCTTTAACACAAACAGCGGAGTGAATGCATTTATCCGGTTGCCATAAAATGGTTACGTCTTCTTTTTTATATTCTTTGTTCATGAGTTTTTATTTTAGTGCAATTTACAAAATTTAAGAAATCAGAAAATAAATTTGGAAGTTTGATTTAAAGTACTTTATATTTGCATCGAATTATGAAAAACCTCTCTACAAAAATGATGTGTTGTATGTCTGCTTGGCAGGAGGGAATTCTATTGGTATAATCGAACTAAAATATACTGAAAAGCCCTCCGAATTCCGGGGGGCTTTTTTTTTGATTTAGATTCTTCACTATGTTCAGAATGACAAAAAAGAAAATTATGAAAAGAAATAAAAATATGATGTGTTGTATGTGTTGTCAGAGGAAAGTTCCCTGTTGTTAATCTATTGATTTAACATTTTTCAAAGGGACTTTCATAGCTGATTGTCCCTTTTTCATTTCTGGTCCTATAGCCAAGCGGTAAGGCGATGGTCTGCAAAACCATTATCGACAGTTCGATCCTGTCTGGGACCTCTATTGCCAAAATTTAAAGAATAACGAAAAATAAAAAACGAATAATATGAAATCTTTCAGAAGCGAACTCGAGGATTTAAATAATCCAGTTGTAGAAAAAGACATCATTGAATTAGCAGAAAAAATTCAGCTTTTTCAAAATGGAAAAATTGATGAAGAGAAATTTAAAAGTCTTCGTTTGGCTCGTGGTGTATATGGTCAACGTCAGCAAGGCGTACAAATGATTCGTATTAAATTACCTTATGGAAAAGTGACGGCACAACAGTTGATTCGAATTGCTGATATTTCAGATAAATATTCGAATGGAAATTTACACACTACCACTCGTCAGGATATACAAATTCATTATGTGAGTTTAGATCGTACTCCCGAATTATGGGCAGAACTCGAAAAAGATGATATCACCTTGCGAGAGGCATGTGGCAATACAGTGAGAAATGTTACTGCTTCTTATTTGGCAGGAATTGATAAGGATGAACCTTTTGATGTTTCGCCTTATGCTCATTCATTTTTTGAATATTTCTTGCGTCATGCACCCAATCAAGAATTAGGAAGAAAAATTAAAGTGGCTTTTTCTTCTTCCGATAAAGATTCTGCATTGACATTTATGCATGATTTGGGTTTCATTCCAAGATTGTTCATTGATGAAGATGGAACGGAAATTCGAGGATTTAAAGTTTTAGTGGGAGGAGGATTGGGCGCACAACCTTTTTTAGCGGAGGTTGCCTATGAATTTTTACACGAAGATCAGATTATTCCTTTTTCAGATGCTTTGTTACGGGTTTTTGATCGTCATGGCGAAAGATCTCGCAGGCATAAAGCAAGATTGAAATATCTCTTGGATGAAATTGGTTTAGAAAAATTATTGGAATTAGTAGAAGAAGAAAGAATTGCTGTTGGATTGAATCATTATAAAATTAATGCTGAAAGTAAGCTTCCTTCATTGAGTAAAATAATTTTTACTGATCATGTTTCTGATTTGAATATTGAGAAATACGATAAATGGTTAAAGGCAAATGTGAGTGAACAAAAGCAAAAAGGATATTATACAGTTGGAATTAAATTGACCACAGGTGATATCAATTCTGCCATTGCACGAAAATTAGCACAATTTGTTTGGAGTTATGCGGCAGATGATATTCGTATCACTCCCAATCAAGGATTATCGTTGAGGTTTGTTCGTCCGCAAAATTTGCCAATTCTTTTTCATGAACTGAATAAAATTTCATTGGCAAATCCAGGATTTGATTCGGTTGCAGATATTACTTCTTGCCCGGGAACGGATACTTGTAATTTAGGAATTACGAGTAGTACAGGAATTTCTCGTGAACTGGAAAAAGTTATTCAAAATGAATTTCCCGATTTAATTTTTGATCATCAATTGAAAATTAAAATCAGTGGTTGTATGAATTCATGCGGACAACATTCTATTGCTAATATCGGTTTTCATGGAAGTACTTTGAAATCGGGAGCAAATGTATTGCCTGCTTTGCAAGTGCTATTGGGCGGAGGAGTTTTAGGAGCAGGAAATGGAGCTATTTCTGATAAAGTGATTAAAGTTCCAGCGAAAAAAGGACCAGATGTGTTGCGAAATATTTTGAATGATTATGAATTTAATTCAAACGAAGGAGAATATTTCAATGACTATTACGAGCGAAAAGGGAAAATCTATTTCTATGATTTATTGAAACCACTGGCTGATTTGAAATCATTAACTGAAAGTGATTTTCTTGATTGGGGATCGGATAAAAAATACCAACAAGCGATTGGAGTAGGAGAGTGTGCCGGAGTGGTCATTGATTTGGTAGCTACTTTACTTTTTGATACGGAAGAAAAATTAGAAAAATCTAAAAATGCTTTATCAGAAGGACAATTCGGAGATAGCATTTATTTTTCTTACAGCACTTTCATCAGTGGGGCGAAAGCTTATTTGATTAGTAAAGAAGAAAAAACAAATTCGCATGAAGGAATAATTAATGATTTGGAAAGAATCAATGAGGAACAGAAAGATTTGAAATTGATTACCTCCTTTCGTGAAATTGTAGATCAAATTAGAAAAAATGAACCTTCAGAAATATTTGCACAACAATATTTGTATGATGCTATTCTTTTTGTAGATCAGTTGAAGAAATATAGAGAGAGAGTTAGCAGTTTGCAGTTATCAGTTGGCAATGAAAAATTATAGAAAAAAATAAATTAATTAAAAATAAAAAATTATACTATGAAAACCCCAAAATTAACTCTTATAGGCGCTGGTCCCGGAGATCCGGAATTAATCACCTTAAAAGGTGCAAAAGCATTATCTACAGCTGATGTTGTATTGTATGATGCCTTAGTCAATCGCGAAATATTGGAATTTGTTCCATTGAACGCACAGAAAATTTACGTTGGAAAAAGATCGAATAAACATGCTTATTCACAAGATGAAATCAATGCATTAATTGTGAAGCATGCCTATTCATCAGGACACGTAGTGCGATTG
The DNA here is from genome assembly GCA_044368255.1 of Flavobacteriales bacterium. GTDB lineage: Bacteria > Bacteroidota > Bacteroidia > Flavobacteriales_D > UBA2798 > CAMBFX01. Next base: position 4,948 of record JBIPLT010000067.1, on the reverse strand, counting down.
AAAGGTGGAGATCCATTTGTATTTGGACGAGGATTTGAAGAAATTCAATATGTTACTGAAAGAGGTGTAGAAGCAGAATATGTTCCTGGAATATCTTCTTCCATTTCAGTAGCTGGATTACAAAATATTCCAGTAACTCATCGCGGAACAAGTGAAAGTTTTTGGGTGATTACTGGAACGAAATCGGATGGAACAATTTCGGAAGATATTTTTACAGCTGCAAAAACAAATGCAACGATTGTCATTTTAATGGGCTTAAATAAACTTCAACAGATTTCTGATATTTTTATTGAGGAAGGAAAAGAAGATTTATCAGCGGCCATTATTCAAAATGGATCTTTGTCTTCTGAAAATTTTGTGAGTGGAACTATCGGAGATCTGCCTGAAATTGCAAAAGCTGAAAATATCGGATCTCCAGCCATCATTATCATTGGTGAAGTGGTAAAACTCAGAGATCAACTACAAGAAAAATTAATCGAACTCCAATATTACAACTAATGGAACAAAATACTTTATTCCCAATATTTTTACGATTAGATCGTGTCAATATTTTGATTGTTGGTGGAAAGGAAATTGCCGAAGAGAAATTGCATGCGGTTTTGAAATGTTTCAAAGAGGCGAATGTAAGATTAGTAGCAAGGAATATTTCTTTTGAGGTTCGTGAATTAGCTTTGTCGGCTCCCAGCGTTATTTTATTGGAAAAGGAATTGGATTTAAATGATTTTTCGAACCAACGATTTATCATTGCCGCCACAGCCAATCGTGAATTGAACGAAATGGTTTATCGTGAAGCGCGTTATCGAAATATTCCAGTCAACATTGCGGATATGCCAGATATTTGTGAATTTTATTTAGGATCAATTATTTCGAAAGGTGATTTGAGAATTGCTATTTCCACCAATGGAAAATCACCCACCTTGGCAAAAAGATTGCGTGAGTTTTTTGAAAATAATTTACCCGATGATTTGGAAGCGGTAGTAAACAATTTAGGTGTGCTTCGAAAAAAACTACAAGGAGATTTTAAAGAGAAGGTGAGAAAGTTGAGGGAGATGACGAGTGTTTTAGATTAGACTAGTTATGTTAGTTAGAAAGTTTAGTTGGTTGAGTTAGTTTTGTTAGTGGTTCCTTCGATACAAATTTTGGAGACAAAATTTTACTCAGGATGACTGTAATATAAATTGGTATAAAATATGGAAAAATGGAGCGGTCATCCTGAGTAGCAAGTCTTCGAAGCGTATCGAAGGATAAATTTCAAAATTTATAATTTACTTCCTTTGGTCGTGAAAGAGTTCACTATTTCAAATCCTCTTCCCTCTTGTCATTTCTCTTTTCCCTGGAGGGCCTGGTAAGCCTTCAATTTCAAATCCTACTTCTTTCATGAATCGTTTTACTTCTCCTTTGGCACAATAGGTAACTAAAATTCCTCCTGGGTTTAGCATGGAATACATTTTAGAAAAAATATCTTTCGTCCACATTTCAGGTTGAGCTGCTGGACTAAAAGCATCGAAATAAATTAAATCATATTTTGATTCGGGTTGAAATGAAATTAAATCACCTTTTATTTTTTTAAGTTTAAAATTATTACTCAATTCTTTTTCTTCGTTCCAAGAGATAGCATGAATTAATTCGAATTGATTTTTATCCGAAGGATTTTCGGCATAATTTAATTTCTCAATGATAGAATCGGGAAGAGGATTTAAGTCGATGGCATGATATACAATTGGAGCGGTAGAAAGTATTTTAGTGAGTAAACAATTTAAACCTGTTCCAAATCCGACTTCAAAAACGGATAAATGTTGCATGGCTGGAAAGAAATTTAACCCGTTTCTTATGAACACATGCATCGATTCTTGCATGGCTCCATTAAGAGAATGATAGTTCTCGTTGAGATGGGCTACATGGAGGGTTACCGTTCCATCAGCAGTGACTACCGTTGTTACATCTTCCATTTATTTTCCGATTTTAAACCAAAGGTAATAAATTACCAGCAGACGGTCAAATAGGATGGACGAACGTATGTTTTTATAGGTTGAGATGTTATGCATGAATACTATTTCAAAGCAACTTTATCAATGGTTGTCCGTTATACTATCAGGAAACAGTTCTTTGAATAATAACAAATAAATATACAAGCTATGTTAGACAGAAGCACACTTTATGCAGCGATGGTATTGGGGATTTTTCTCATCGTTGCGCTGATTGTTACGTGACAATTTGCTTTTTTTGGTTAAAAAGTAAGCCTCGGTTTTTATCCCGATTTCTATCGGGACGGGGCTTTTAATGAACCTAAATGAAATGAATGTTTATTTATTGATATTGATTTTGAATTAATGACTTTATAAAAATATTCAGACCGGGTTTTACTAATTTATTACACCGTCAAACTAATCCCGAATGCAGTACGCTTCGGGATTTTTTTTGCACTAAAAATTCCTCATAGATTCTTTTTTTATTCTCCGCAAATCCTATTCAAGATTTGTTGTGATTTTTTTAAATTTATTAAAGTTGAATTTCGGAAGAATCTTTTTTAAAAAAAGAAAACCTGAAAAGAGTCCTTGGGGGTGGTGGTGTGGAGGTGGGCTCTTCTCAGGTTAAACCTGCAAGGAAAAATATAAAACCATTGAACCAGGGGGTAGCAAAGAAGCCTGATTCAATATAAAGACGCAAGTGGACCTGATTAGTTGCTTCAGAAATGTAAAAAAGGTTAAAATTATCTAATCGGTGGATGAAGATGAGGAATCGTGCGACGAACCTGCTTAAGAAGTGAATTTATAACCCACTCCGCGCACTGAATGAAAATATCGAGGTTCTCTTGGGTTCTTTTCAAAATACTTTCGGAAAATTAAAATATAGTTGTCGATGGTTCTGGAAGTGGGAAAAGTATCTTCTCCCCAAATTAAATCCAATATTTCTTCTCTTGAAACCACTTGATTTTCTTTGTCAATTAATAATTTAAGTAATTGAATTTCGCGGTTCCCTAATTCCGCTATTTTTTTATCTTTTTCAAAAATTTCATAGGTTTTGAAATTGATTTTAAATTCTCCAAATGAATAGTCTTCAGCTACAATTTGTGTTTTTTTATTGCGCCCCAAGAGAATCTTAACACGAAGTAATAATTCTTCTAAATTAAAAGGCTTCACTAAATAATCATCTGCACCAATTTTCAAACCGGTAACCCGATCTTCGCCTGAACCACGTGCAGTCAAAAATAAAACGGGTGTTTCTGTATTACTTTTTCTAAATTCCTTACAAACATCAAAACCATTAATACCCGGCATCATCACATCCAAAATCAATAAATCAAATCCATTTTTTTTAGCTTCCAAAAGTGCATCCTTTCCATTAACAACAGTAGTCAATGAATAACCTTCCATTTCCAGGTTCAATTTAATGACCTGTAAGAGGTTTTCTTCGTCTTCAGCAAGGAGGATTTTGTTCAAGGTTCAAGATTTAAAATTCAATATTCAATATTCAAGATTTAAAATTCAATATTTAGGATTCAAAGTTTAAGGTTCAAGGTTCAAGGTTCAAGGTTCAAGGTTCAAGGTTCAAGGTTCAAGGTTCCGCTAACTAAACTAGTCAAACTAACTAAACCATCCAAACAATTATTAATTTTTAATTATTAATTTTTAATAAAGGTATCCAATCCTTCTCCTTTTCTAAATTGACTACACCATACTTTCACTCTCAAAGGATTGATATTAATTACTTTTTCATTGTATAATTGCTGTAAAACCCTTTGGTCTTTTCTAGAAATACTTCCATCAATAAACATTCCCATCATAATTAATTTCGAATAGGCTTTTTTAATATTTTCAGGTGAATCACTAATGCTTTTTAAAAAGGCTTTTGGATTATGTTCGGAATCTTTAAAATTAGTCAAATCAAAAACTTCAATCAATTTCGTAATTAATAAGTAATGATTATGATGAAAGCTTCGTTTTACAGTAACTACATATTGCATAGCATCAAAAATATTTTGTTTGAAATCGATATCATCTTTTAAATATTCTACTTCTTTGGTTAATTGATGTATCACACCGGGTGCCATAATATAAACTTTAGCGCTTTCAATAATTCTCCAAGAAGCAACGGCATTCCAGATAGCAAAAACAGGTATTCCGATTAAATCTGAATAAGCTCTCAATTCGGCACGTGCGAAAATCTTCACCACAATCATTTTAACGAAAAAGTTGGTTAAGGTTGCTTTCAATAAATTCCAAATTGTGAAAACCATAATATAAAATTTCGGTACTCCGTCATACGGATCTATTCCGAATTTTAAAGTTTCCTTATTCTTGGTTTCAACTCCAACACTAAATAATTGTTCTAAATGTAAATCGTGATTTGGATCTCTTTTATCAGGAAAACCACAAGCATTGGCTGTTTCAGCAACAGCACGAATATTTATTCTCGTAAGAATGAAAATTTCGAGAAAAATAAGACTTAAACTAAAAGAAATGGTGACTAAATTTATTTCAATTGAAAAACCAAATAAAGAAATTAACTGGTTAAATTGTTTGAAAAAATCAGGAAAAATATAAAGCGGAATATAATAAATAGCTACAGCAAACGCTCCTGTCATTCCAGCCGAAATCATCGCAATTTTTTTTACCTTATTTATGGCAGCACGCTCTTTTTCATTGATAATATGAAAATCGTCCTCAGGAGCTTGTTTCTTTTCACTCAATCGCTGAAAATACTTAAATGCAGTTTTTTCTTTAGTTGTTTTTTTTGCCTTTTTCATTATAGTTCCTTAGAGAAATCAATAATTTTTTCGGTAAATCTCTTCCAAGAAAGTTCATCTTTCATCTTTCGAATATTTTCTTTGAAAAAATTGATGTCATATTTCGTAAAATAATTTATCAATTGTTCTTTTACTAAATCTGCTTCAGCGCGCTCAGCCACTAATCCTGTTTTTTCATGTTCAACCATTTCTTTTAATCCA
>JBIPLT010000315.1:0-3240 GCA_044368255.1 Flavobacteriales bacterium | reverse complement strand
AAGGCAAATATTCGAGAAGCGATTGATATTTTTTACATTGTAAATGCAAGCGGAGTAAACCTTACCGATGCTGAATTGGCATTGGCTCAAATATCAGGCTATTGGCCAGATGCAAGAGAACGGATTAAGGAAAAGTTATTTGAACTGGAAAAGGAAGGTTGGGTTTTCAAACTTGATTTTTTCATGTATGTATTGCTTGGATGCTTGCATCAGGTAGGTTCCAAAATGGAGAAATTGCATGGTCAGGAAAATCTGACTCCATTAAAAGAAACCTGGCTTGAATTAGAAAGCAATACGCTTGATTATGTATTTAATATCCTAAGAAGTCAGGCATATATTGACCACACGAAAGAAATAAATTCAGTGTATGCATTAGTCCCCATTATTGTTTATGCCTTTAGAAAAGGAAAAACAAAAATGACCGATGCTGAAATTAAGAAAGTAATAAAATGGTTTTATTATTCGCAAGTAAGAAACAGATACATTAGTCAGTTACCTCAAAAATTGGATAAAGACATTAGCATTGTTGCCAATGAAAAAAATCCTTTCGATAAACTATTAAATATTATTGAAGCCGAAAGAAGATTAGAAATTACCCCCGATGAATTTATTGGTGTTGGCGTCATGCATCCACTTTGGGCATTAATGAATTGGTATTTAAAAAGTAGAGATGCAAAGTGCTTAACAACAGGTGTTAGTCTGCGCAAAAATATGGGCAAGAAATATTCATTGGAGTGGGATCATATTTTTCCTTTTTCAATTCTAAAAAAGAATGGTTATGGTTGGGAGAACAGACATAAATATTCTTTGGCACAAGAAATAACCAACAGAGCTATACTAACAAAAACAGCTAACAGAACCAAGTCAAACAAAGAGGCAAAAAACTATTTAGCAGAAGTGCAGTTAAATTTTCCAAAGGCATTGGATTTACAATCAATCCCTACTGATACTCGTTTGTGGGAATTAGAAAACTATGAACAGTTTTTGCAAACAAGAAGAAAACTATTAGCAGGTCAATTGAATAACTTTCTAATTAACATTTCAACTACGTCAGAAGAAGCAATAACAATGAGTGTAGAAGAACTGATAGAACAGGGTGAAAATTCGAGCTTGGAACTAAAAACCACATTGAGGTGGGATTTGAAACTAAATCAAATTAATAAGAAGTTAGAAGACGTTGTTTTAAAAACGATTGCAGCATTTAGTAACGGAGAAGGAGGAACATTAATAATAGGCGTAAATGATGAAGGAGAAATTGAAGGTTTGCTTCACGATTACGCGACTTTAACCAATGGCGATAAAGATAAATTTGAACTTCATTTACGCAATTTGCTTAACAAAGAATACAGTCTTGATTTTGCCACCAACAATCTTAAAATCTCATTTCCTGAAATTGAAGAAAAAGAAATTTGTATGGTGGAAGTAAAAGCAGGATTAAAACCTTTATACACTTCAGTAGCCGATAACAATGGTAACAAAACACAGAAGTTTTATGTACGAAGCGGAAACTCATCGCAAGAAGTTGCTTTAAACGAAATAACAGAATTTATCACAAAACGATTTGACAAATAACAGAAACCCTAGTATATAATGAGCAACAACACATCTAGTATAGTAAGCAAAGTCTGGTCTTTCTGCAATCCCCTGCGTGATGTAGGTGTAGGATACGGCGATTATTTAGAGCAACTCACCTATTTGCTTTTCTTAAAAATGGCGGATGAATATAGCAAGCCGCCACACAATAGAAAACTACCCATTCCAAAAGCTTATAATTGGGAAAGTTTAACCAATAAAAAAGGTGCAGAACTGGAATTGCATTATGCAACCTTGCTTCGTGAATTAAGCACTGCAAAAGGAATTTTAGGTCAAATATTTACCAAGAGCCAAAACAAAATTCAAGACCCAGCAATGCTTGCCAAAATCATTGATATGATTGACAGCGAACAATGGTTGGTAATGGGTGCAGATGTGAAAGGAGATATTTACGAAAGACTATTGGAGCAAAATGCACAAGACGTAAAAAGCGGTGCAGGGCAATATTTCACGCCACGACCTTTGATTCGTGCAATGGTAGAATGTATTCAGCCACAACCCGGCAAAACCATTGCTGACCCTGCTTGTGGTACTGGCGGTTTCTTTTTAGCTGCTTATGATTTCATCGTAGAAAATAACAAACTAGACAAATCGCAAAATAAGTTTTTAAAAATGGAAACATTTTTCGGAAACGAAATTGTTGCAGGAACAAGGCGTTTGGCTTTGATGAATTTATTTCTTCACAACATTGGCGACATAGAAAGCGACAATTTCATTTCTCCTGCCGATGCTTTAATTGCAGCCTCCCCGACAACTTACGATTATGTATTAGCCAATCCACCATTTGGAAAAAAGAGTTCACAAACTTTTACCAATGACGAAGGCGAACAAGAGAAAGACGATTTAACTTACAACCGTCAGGACTTTTGGGCAACCACAAGCAACAAGCAATTGAACTTTGTTCAGCACATTCGTTCAATGCTAAAAACAACAGGAATGGCAGCCGTTGTATTGCCCGACAATGTTTTGTTTGAAGGTGGTGCAGGTGAAACAGTTCGTAAAAAATTATTGGAAACAACCGACCTGCATACAATTATTCGTTTGCCGACAGGAATATTTTATGCTCAAGGTGTAAAGGCAAATGTTATTTTCTTCGACAACAAACCTGCTAGTAAAAATCCTTGGACAAAAGAAATTTGGGTTTATGATTACCGAATAAATATTCATCACACTTTAAAGAAAAATCCGTTAAACATTGAAGTATTGAAAGACTTCATTGCTTGCTACAAACCCGACAACAGAAACAAACGAAAAGAAACATATCACGCAGACACCAATCCCGAAGGACGGTGGAGGAAATTTACCTATGATGAAATCATTGCAAGAGATAAAACGAGCTTAGACATCTCTTGGCTCAAAGACAAATCACTTGCAGACCTTGACAACATTCCCGACCCTGATGTATTGGCAGAGGTCATTATAGAAAATCTGGAAGCAGGGCTAGCAAGTTTTAGAGAAATTATGTTAACATTAAATACAAAATAGCCAACTCAATTTGCAAGCACATTTAAAAAACGCACAAGCCAACGCACAGACCAAAAATTGCAAAAGAGCTTCCACATTTGCCACCTAAAAAGAAAAATTGAATTAAAATAAATTTCCAAGGCTTCAAAAAAAATACTCAACTCACAGCCGAGACTTAATGAA